>DNJI01000095.1 GCA_003489145.1 Gammaproteobacteria bacterium
AAGATCTATGGTGATAGTGCGCTACGTTGGCAAATGTATAAAAAGGATGAATATAATTGGAGTCAATGGCAATGGCTACGCAATGGAAAACCCAGTAGTGTGATTGACATCAATCATCCAGAACCACTCAGCACCACCCAGCGCTTTTTGCAATTTACTTCGATTGGATTTGACCATGTGATTCCTAAAGGTTGGGATCATATTTTATTTATTGTGGGCATGGCACTTTCGTCCTTATTATGGCGACAATTATTATTATTGGTTACTACGTTTACACTAGCACACACGCTGACATTAGGCTTAGCAATGATTGGCGTGGTGGAGGTATCGGCACGTATTGTTGAACCACTGATTGCTTTTTCTATTGTTTATGTGGCGATTGAGAATTTGATGACGCACCAATCCATCAAGCGTAAAAGTATTGTTGTATTTTTATTTGGTCTAATTCATGGTCTAGGATTTGCCACCATGCTTAAAGAATTTGAAATGTCACCTGATTCCTTTGTAACCACCTTGATTGGTTTTAACGTGGGCGTAGAGTTGGCACAAATTGTTATTGTCTTAGGTGTGGTCAGTGCACTGTTGACACTACGCAAGCTAAAATTGAATTATCGACAGTTGGCGGTTGTGCCAACTTCAATACTCATTGCACTGATTGGATTTTGGTGGGGCATAGAGAGATTAATTAATTAGCAGTTGCAAGTCTTTTTTCCTTCCATCCCCTTTGAGGGGTGGAAGGAAAAAAGACGACGTAATTAAATTTAGATTATCTTGGCTTGCATGAGTGTGTGCGTGTTAATCGCGCCAACCACTTGATTGTCATTATCAACAACTGGCAACGAGTTGAGGTTGAATTCATCCATGATTTGCACCGCAACCACGGCGGGCTTGTCTGCCGATATTGATTTGCAATTAGCCGTCATGACATCACCAATCGTGAGTGATTGAATATCACTATGAGCTTCCAATACACGTCTCAAATCACCATCAGTAAAAATACCTAATAGAGTGCTATTGTCAGTAATTAGTACCATGCCGAGTTTTTTCTGACTCATTACCAACAGTGCATCCAGCAGTTTGGTGTCAGTACTTACCGCTGGAATGTCATCACCGGTCTTCATAATGTTTTTAACAAAAGTGAGTAAGCGTCTACCGAGTGCACCAGACGGGTGGGACCTAGCAAAATCATCGGGACTAAAGCCTTTGTCAGTCAGTAAGCTCACGGCTAGTGCATCACCCATGGCCAATGCAACTGTGGTAGATGAAGTGGGTGCTAAGTTGTGCGGACAGGCTTCTTTTTCAACGCTGACATCAAGGTGTACGTTACAAATACCGCCAATCGAGGAGCTTGCATTACCAGTCATGCCAATAATTGGTACGCCAAGGCGTTGGATAACCGGAACCAAGGTCATAATTTCATCAGATTCGCCAGAGTACGAAATACAAATCACCACATCGCCATCGGTAATCATGCCCAAATCACCATGGCCGGCTTCACCCGGATGCACAGCAAAAGCTGGTGTTCCTGTTGAGGCAAAGGTTGCGGCAATTTTGTTACCAATATGGCCAGACTTGCCCATACCAATAAGAGCCACTTTACCTGTGCAATTTTGAATGAGCACGCAGGCTTCAACAAAACTTTGATCTAAGTTATTAGCAAGCTGAGTAACGGCTTGTGCTTCAGTAAGAATAACCTCTTTAGCAGATTGTAAGAGTGAGATTGGCATGCGTCTTAAGTTTAGTTGATATAATGATTGATTTTATCGATAACTAGAGCCAATGGGCAAAGAAAAGATTAAAATTTTATTTGTGTGTATGGGTAATATTTGCCGCTCACCTACAGCTGAAGGCGCTTTTAGATCGCAAGTAGAAAAGCGTGGTGTTGATAATTTGTTTGAAATTGATTCTGCCGGCACCCATGCTTATCATATTAATGAGCAGCCCGATTCTCGCTCGCAATTATCAGCGCGTAAATTTGGGGTTGATTTATCTGATCAGCGTGGGCGCCAAGTTCACGAGTCTGATTTTTATCATTACGATTATGTCTTTGCCATGGATGCTTCAAATTTAGCTGACCTTCAGTTTATCTGCCCAGATGAACACCAGCATAAGCTTTCTTTGATGTTAGATAATATTCCTAAAAATAATGGAAAAAGTGTGCCCGATCCTTATTTCGAAGGACGCTTTGACGATGTCTTTGAGATGTTAAATCGTGCCAGTGGTTTTTTGCTTGAAACCCTATTAAAAAAAGTCTAAATCTTGTTGACATAGGCGCACCTTACACAGTATAATTTGACCCTTTATTGCCCCTGGAAAAAACAGTGGGTGATTAAACTTTAAATAATTTAAAAGCATTTCGGAGAAATTGTATTTATGTCAACAGTTAACCAATTGGTACGTAATCCACGTAAGAAAAAGGTTGTTAAAAGTGGTGTACCAGCACTAGACAGCTGCCCACAAAAACGTGGCGTTTGTACTCGTGTATATACAACCACACCTAAAAAGCCTAACTCAGCATTGCGTAAAGTTGCTCGTGTTAGATTAACTAACGCAGCTGAAGTAACAACTTACATTGGCGGCGAAGGTCACAACTTACAAGAGCACTCAGTGATTTTGATTCGTGGTGGTCGTGTTAAAGATTTACCTGGTGTTCGTTACCATACAGTTCGTGGCGCGTTAGACACGGTTGGTGTTGATGGCAGAATGCAAGGTCGTTCCAAGTATGGTACTAAGAAGCCTAAGAAATAACAACAATTTAAAATAAGAGAAACACTATGAGAAGAAGATCCGCCCCTAAAAGAGAAATCCTACCAGACCCAAAGTTTGGTGATTTAGTATTGGCTAAGTTTGTAAACATCTTAATGTTAGATGGTAAAAAATCTGTAGCTGAGAAGATCGTTTATGATGCGTTAGATACAATTGAAGCTAAAGGTAATGCTGAGCCAATTGAAGTATTCAAACAAGCCCTAGATAACATTGGACCAATGGTTGAGATTAAGTCTCGCCGTGTTGGTGGTTCAACATACCAAGTTCCAATCGAAGTAAGAGCTGAGCGTAAAATTGCGTTAGCCATGCGTTGGATTATTGAAGCATCACGTAAGCGTGGTGAAAAAGGTATGAAGCTTAGATTAGCAGGCGAAGTATTAGACGCGGTTCAAAATCGTGGTACTGCATTTAAGAAGAAAGAAGACACTCACAGAATGGCTGAAGCAAACAAAGCATTTGCTCACTTCCGCTGGTAATCGAACACATAGATTTAAGGATTTAAGAAAATGGCAAGAAATCACCCACTTAGTCGCTACCGTAATGTTGGCGTTATGGCACACATTGATGCTGGTAAGACAACTACTACTGAACGTGTATTGTTGTATACAGGTCGTACTCACAAAATTGGTGAAGTACATGATGGTGGTGCAACCATGGATTGGATGGAGCAAGAGCAAGAGCGCGGTATTACCATTACTTCTGCAGCCACTACTTGTATGTGGAAAGGTATGGATGAGCAGTTTGAAGAGCACCGTATCAACATTATTGACACACCGGGACACGTTGATTTCACCATTGAAGTTGAACGCTCTCTTAAAGTATTAGACGGTGCGTTAGCCTTATTTTGTGCCGTTGGTGGTGTAGAGCCTCAGTCAGAAACTGTATGGCGTCAAGCAAACAAATACAATGTACCAAGAATTGGCTTCGTTAACAAAATGGACCGCGCTGGCGCAGACTTCTTACGTGTTTGTGAGCAAATTAAAACGCGTCTAGGTGGAAATCCAGTGCCAATGCAAATTGCTATCGGTGCTGAAGAAGACTTTAAAGGTGTGGTTGATTTAATCACCATGAAAGCCATCTATTGGAATGAAGAAGACCAAGGTGCTACTTACGAAACTAAGGATGTTCCAGCTGAATTAATGGAATTGGCGAAAGAAAAACGCGAGTTTATGGTTGAATCTGCTGCCGAAGCTAACGATGACTTGATGGAAAAATACTTAGAAGGTGTTGAGTTGACAAATGACGAAATTAAAGCAGGTATTCGTCATCAAACAATCAATAGTCAAATTATTCCAATGTTTTGTGGTTCCGCATTTAAGAACAAAGGCGTACAAGCCGCATTAGATGCGATCATTATGTATATGCCATCTCCAGTTGAAGTAGATCCAATTGAAGGCATCCTAGATGATAAAGATGAAACTAGAGCGCCACGTCTTGCTTCTGATGATGAGCCTTTTGCAGCCTTAGCCTTTAAGATTGCAACCGACCCATTTGTAGGTACATTGACATTCTTCCGTGTCTATTCTGGCGTTTGTAAAGCCGGTGACTTTGTTTATAACTCATCCAAAGGCAAGAAAGAGCGTATTGGTCGTATGGTGCAAATGCACTCAAATGATCGTGACGAAATTAAAGAAGTACGTGCGGGTGATATCGCTGCAGCGATTGGCCTTAAAGACGTAACAACAGGTGACACTTTATGTGACCTTAAAGAAAAAATTGTACTAGAAAGAATGGAATTCCCTGAGCCGGTAATTGCATTAGCAGTAGAGCCAAAGACTAAAGCAGACCAAGAAAAAATGGGTATTGCTTTAGGTAAGTTAGCTGCTGAAGACCCTTCTTTCCGTGTATCTTCTGATGAAGAGTCTGGACAAACCATTATTGCTGGCATGGGCGAGCTCCATCTAGACATTATTGTTGATCGTATGCGCCGTGAATTTGATGTTGAATGTAATGTTGGTGCACCTCAGGTTTCTTACCGTGAAGCGATCACTACCTTAGTTGAACATCAGCATAAATTTGCTAAGCAATCTGGTGGTCGTGGTCAATACGGGCATGTGCATTTACGTATTGAGCCTCAAGAGCCTGGTGCAGGTTATGAGTTTGTTGACGAAATTAAAGGTGGTGTTATTCCGAAGGAATACATCCCCGCTGTAAACAAAGGTGTTCAAGAGCAAATGGAAAATGGCGTATTGGCTGGATTCCCACTAGTAGATATTAAAGTAACGGTTTATGATGGTTCTTACCATGATGTTGACTCGAATGAAATGGCGTTTAAGATTGCTGCTTCTAAGTGTTTATCAGAAGGTGTAAGAATGGCTAACCCAGTATTACTTGAGCCAATGATGGCAGTTGAGATTGTTACACCTGAGGAGTACATGGGTGATGTTATGGGTGATTTAAATAGACGTCGTGGTCTAGTAGGTGCGATGGAAGATCTTCCTAATGGCAAACAGTTAAAAGCAGATGTTCCATTAGCTGAAATGTTTGGTTATGCAAATGATCTTCGTTCTGCGACTCAAGGTCGTGCAAGTTATTCAATGGAATTCTCAAAGTACACAGCAGCACCTAAAAATGTTGCCGATGATGTTATCGAAAAGTTAAACAAATAAACTAAAGTAGTAAGGAGTAATAAAATGTCAAAAGAAAAA
>DNJI01000009.1 GCA_003489145.1 Gammaproteobacteria bacterium
CCTGATAAAGATAAATGCATCATATCGCTGTGGAAGAATGCTTGGGACATAATTATCTAACGCATCATTTTTTGGATTATAAACCACTCCAATTGCTCTGTGTTTTCGATATTGATTAAGCCATGGATTCTTACGATCCTTGTGATCAAATAAAAGATAAAAATTGTGTAGTTTAAGCTTACTCAGTATATCTTCATAGCTACCCTTAACGCCTGAAGGAATCTGCATTTTTTCCACGGTTGATCCCCAGCTGTTTCCTGCTAAAACTTGCCCCTCATTTGTGCTAAAACCAACAACAAATACTCGCCATCTACCTAATTCATACCTGCTGAGACTTCCAATATTTACAACACCTTGTGAATACATTGGTGTGGCACGAGAATCTCCTACATGAGTATTATGCGCCCAAACTATACCTTTAGAATTTGCCCCATAAAAATACAATAGACGTTTTACAGATAACCACATATGTTGCACTCTACTATTCCAAGAAGTAAGATTATTACCAATAGCCAATCGATAATAATCTTCAGCATTTTTTACTATCAAGGCGTTTTGCTCAGCTTGAAAAAAATCATTATCTCTAAAAGCATTATTGGTTGTGACTAATGTACGTAGAAGATTTGATACTTCTATCAGCCCCTGCTGACATGAAAAACCTTCACGTGATACGGCTTCAGCATAAGCCCATTCATTACGATCATATCTTGCAAAACATTGCAGTTTGTTCTGTATTTCATCGTGATACAACGGCAAATATTTTTTAGTAAATACCAGCAGATTATCCATTGCATCCCATGGTCCGTAAACATCCATTCCATGAAACCCTACTTTTTTATCGCTGGGCAGGTCTGTGTTATATTCTCTCAACCATTCTGCCAGTTGCTCAATTTCATAATTTTTCCACATCCATTCGGGCCACCGATCAAAGCTGAGTAGCACCTCTTTGGCCGATTTTAAAGCACTAGGCATATTCTTTACATATTGGTTGAGGCGATCAATAGAAGACCAATCACCTTCGACTGCAACAAAAGAAAATTGCTTTTCACTAATTAGGCGTTTAGTAATTGCTACACGTAATGAATAAAATTCAACTGTTCCATGTGATGATTCACCCAGTAGCACCAATTGACGCTGACCAGCACGATCAATTATCTTATCCAAATCAGCTGTAACCGCAAGAGGAATTGCCTTGTGTGACAAAAAATCAATTAGATGCTGCTCATTGTCATTACCCAGAACTGGATTATAAAAAATGACAAGAGAAAATAAAACGATGAAAAATGAAGTGATTTTTTTCATACTTTTCCTAAATTCTCTTTTAGATAACTTGATTCTACACTTCTACGTTGCTCAAATAAACATTAAAATAGGTTTATGGATTTTTCTGAAAAATTATCTAATTTAAAACAACAACACCTTTATCGATCTAGAAAAGTTGTTGATAGTGCACAAGATACAAAAATTATTATTGATGGAAAATCACTGATTAATTTTTGTTCGAATGACTACCTGTCGCTTGCTAACCACGTCCAAGTTAAAGAAGCTTTTAAACAAGGGGTTGATGAATATGGTGCAGGCTCAGGTGCGTCGCATTTAGTGAGCGGTCACTCACGTGCACACCATGAGTTAGAAGATGCTTTAGCTGAATATACAGGGCAAGAGCGTGCCTTACTATTTTCAACAGGTTATAGTGCCAATTTAGGAATTTTCTCCGCACTTAAAGATGAGCTCGATTGGGTACTGCAGGACAAGCTCAATCACGCTTCACTGATTGACGGAAACCAACTGATTGGATTGCCAGTTCAACGTTATTTACATAATGATATTGCTTCACTCGAGAAAAAAGTAAGCAAACAATCAGGCCAAGGCATGATTGTAACTGACACGGTGTTTAGCATGGATGGCGATCAGGCGAAAATTGAAGATTTGCAAAAAATCGCAGAAGGTGAATTGGCTTTAGCCAAGAGAGGCCGCCCTGGGGTGAATTTTTCTAACGCCACTTTGATGCAAGATGACGCACATGGTTTTGGCGTATTCGAGCCAAATATCCCAAAGAATTCAATCTACATGGCTACCTTAGGCAAGGCAGCTGGCACAATGGGTGCTTTTGTGGCCGGAAAATCCGATTTTATTGAATTTTTAATCCAAAAATCGCGCCCTTATATTTACACCACAGCCATTGCGCCAGCAATTTGTGTGGCAACACTTAAAAGCTTAGATTTAATTAAACAAGGCGAACAAAAAGCTAAATTGCTCGCCAATATTGATTTTTTCCGAAATTTTTCTCAAGCCATTGGTTTGCCAATTTCACCATCAAACAGTGCGATTCAGCCTTTGATTATCGGTGATAGTGAAAAAGCACTGGGCATCAGTAAAAAACTATTTGATCAAGGTTTTTACGTTAGTGCTATTCGGGCACCAACCGTACCCAAAGGTACTGAACGCCTAAGAATCACACTTAGCGCTAACCACACTCAAAGTCAGATCGAGCAACTGTTAGTTCAAATTAAAAATGCTTTACAGTAGCACAATTGGTATTGGTCCTGATTTAGTTTTACTGCACGGCTGGGGGTTTAATTCAGAATTATTCAATGATCTGATTGATCGATATAAAAACCAATATCGCATCACGATGATT
>DNJI01000099.1 GCA_003489145.1 Gammaproteobacteria bacterium
CTGGTGCGGTTTATATTACAGCCGTTTGTTTGTTACCAGAATTTTTAATTTTATATTGGAACGTGCCATTTTACTTTGGCGGCACCAGTTTATTGATCATCGTCGTTGTGGTGATGGATTTTATCGCGCAAGCACAGTCACATTTAATGTCTAATCAGTACGAGTCATTAATGAAAAAGGCTGGTTTAAACTAGAAACAAGGTAGGGAATTATGAAAGTAAGAGCATCAGTAAAAAAGATTTGTATTAATTGCAAAATTATCAAGCGTCACGGTGTGGTGCGAGTAATTTGTAAAGAGCCTCGTCATAAGCAAAGACAAGGTTAATTGAGATTGACATTGAAAGACTCGCAACGTATAATTGCCGGTTTTTCGCGTTTTAATTTTTGTGTTGTTTTTCTAGGAAAAAATAATACAAATTTAGACTAAAAAAGTAGGATATAAGGAAAATATAAATGGCTAGAATAGCGGGAATTAACATTCCAACAAACAAACATGTTGTCATTGGCTTACAGGCAATCTTTGGTATCGGCGACACACGAGCAAAAGCAATTTGTGCAGAGCTTAAAATAGACCCAGCTACCAAGGTTTCTGACATCGCTGAAGATCAGATAGAAATGATTCGTAGTGCAGTTGCAGTATTTGAAGTTGAAGGTGACCTTCGTCGTCAAGTGGCAATGGACATTAAGCGTTTAAAAGATTTAGGTTGTTATCGTGGTATTCGCCACAGAAAAGGTTTACCACTTCGTGGTCAAAGAACTAAAACAAATGCCAGAACTCGTAAGGGTCCTCGTCGTTTAATTAAATAATCATAGGTAAATATTATGGCTCAAGCACCAGCAAAGAAAAAATCAAAAAAAGTCATTACTGACGGTATTGCGCATATACATGCAACATTCAATAATACTATCGTTATGATTACCGATCGTCACGGCAACGCAGTTTGTTGGTCAACAGCAGGCGGTTCTGGTTTTAGAGGTTCGAGAAAATCAACGCCATTTGCAGCTCAAGTAGCGGCTGGAAATTGTGGTGAAAAAGCAATGGCTTTCGGCATGAAAAACTTAGATGTTCGTGTTAAAGGTCCTGGTCCTGGTAGAGATTCTGCGATTCGTGGTCTTAATGCACAAGGGTTAAAAATTCAATCAATCACAGATGTAACGCCAATCCCTCATAATGGTTGTCGTCCTTCTAAGAAACGCAGAGTATAAGGATAAATTATGGCTAGATATACTGGACCAACTTGTAAATTAGCACGTCGCGAAGGCACGGACTTATTTCTAAAAAGTGGCATTAGATCATTAGATTCTAAATGTAAATTAACTCAATTACCTGGTGTACACGGTGCCAATGCCCGTCGTCAAAAAGGTACTGAGTATGGTTTACAATTACGTGAAAAGCAAAAAGTAAGACGCATCTACGGCATCTTAGAAAAGCAATTCCGTCTTTATTACAAAAAAGCATCACAAAAGAAAGGTTCAACAGGTGAAAACTTATTGTCATTACTTGAGTGCCGTTTAGACAACGTGGTTTACCGTATGGGTTTTGGTGCAACACGTGCTGAAGCTAGACAACTGGTTTCACACAAGTCAATTCTTATAAACGGCTCTATTGTTAACATTCCTTCTTACCAAGTGAGTGCAAATGATGAAATCTCAATTAGAGAAAAAGCCAAAAAACAAAGCCGTATTCAGCTAGCTGTTGAACTCGCTGAGCAATCAGGCCAAGTTGATTGGGTTGATGTAGACAATAAAGCCCTAAAGGGTGTATTTAAAAATGTTCCTGCTCGTGATGATTTATCATCAGATATCGCAGAACATTTGATTGTTGAATTGTATTCAAAATAAGGAAGTAATTATGCAAGGTAGTGCAAGAGATTTTTTAAAGCCAAAGTTAGTTGACTCATCAAAAACGGGTACTAACGAATACAGACTTATTCTTGAACCTATGGAAAGAGGTTTTGGTCATACATTAGGTAACGCCCTTAGAAGAACACTATTATCTTCTATGGTGGGTTCTGCAGTCACTGAAGTAGCCATTGACGGCGTAATGCATGAGTTTTCAACCATTGATGGTGTTCAGGAAGATGTATTAGACATTCTTTTAAACCTTAAAGAAGTATCGGTTGCACTAAACACAGCTGATACTGCTGAAGTGGTTATTGATAAAAAAGGCCCGTGTGAAATCACCGTGGCTGATATCGAAGCAAACGGCACAGACATTACAGCATTCAATGCAGATAAAGTCATTGCAACTGTGAATGCAGGTGGCCATATGCGACTAACACTTAAAATTGGTACAGGCATTGGTTACGATACAGCAGTGGCGCGTGATGACGAAGCATCAACCATTGGTGGTATGCAGTTAGACGCAAGTTTCTCACCGATTAAGCGTGTCAGTTTTACGGTAGAAGCAGCCCGTGTTGACCAAAAAGTAAATCTAGACAAGCTAAACATGATTATTGAAACTAATGGCTCGGTTGATGCAGAAGTAGCAATCACACGTGCAGCAACAATCTTACAAGACCAACTGTCTTCGTTTGTTGAATTAGAATTAGTTGAAGAAGAAGAAGCGTTGCCAACTTCTGAGGACTTTGATCCACAGTTATTAGCAGCAGTTGATGAGTTAGAGCTAACGGTACGTAGTGCAAACTGTTTAAAAGCAGAGCAAATCTACTACATTGGTGACTTAATCCAAAAGTCTGAACAAGATTTATTGAGAACGCCTAACTTAGGTCGTAAGTCATTAAACGAAATTAAAGAAGTGTTAACTGAAAAAGGCCTAGATTTAGGTACAGCCATTGCAAATTGGCCACCAGTTGACTTAATGAATGAATAAGGAAATATAATGAGACATAGAAAGTCAGGTAGACAACTAAATCGTAACGCTTCTCATCGTAAAGCAATGTTTCAAAACATGGCAAACTCATTATTTCTACATGAAACAATCAGAACAACCTTGCCTAAAGCTAAAGAGCTTAGACGAGTGGTTGAGCCTTTAATTACCAAAGCGAAAACAGATTCTGTTGCTAATCGTCGTAATGCATTTGCAAAATTACGCGATGATGCTTCAGTAGCAAAGTTATTCACTGAACTAGGTCCGTTCTACAAAGAACGTCCTGGTGGTTACACCCGTATTCTTAAAGCCGGTTTCCGCACTGGTGATAAAGCACCAATGGCGATTATTCAATTGGTTGATTTTGACAGCGCTGCTAATGCAGACACCACTGATTCATAAAGGAAAATAAAACATGCCTTCAATTAAAGTAAGAGAGAACGAACCCTTTGATATTGCCCTTAGACGTTTCCGTCGTTCATGCGACAGAGCCGGTGTTATTACCGATGTTCGTAAGAAAGAATTCTACGAAAAGCAAACATGGGTTAACAAGCGAATGAAGGCAGCAGCGGTTAAGCGTACTCATAAAGAGATGGCTAAAAATCGCGTTCATCGCAAAAGAATGTACTAAGAAAAATCTTAACGCTTTATAGCGTTAGCAAATTTTTTCTTAAATTGCCGATACTTGTATCGGTATTTTTTTAATTTAACACTATTGATTTAAAACTATGTCAGAACTAAAAGCACGCGTTATTAACGATATGAAATCAGCGATGAAGGCAAAAGATAAAGA
>DNJI01000024.1:0-1800 GCA_003489145.1 Gammaproteobacteria bacterium
GTCAAACCACTGATTAAAGTGTTTAAATTCATCTTTATTCAGAACAGTCTTTATCTCGTCTATTGACCAAACAAAGAAAGTGCCTTCTTCACCCTCAGAGTCTGCATCAGTAGCTGAGAAAAAGCCACCATTTTTATCTTGCATTTCTTTTAAGACATAATCCAATGTTTGTTGTGCAATACGTCTATAAAGTGGCTTATGTGTGAGTTGATAAGCGCGGGTATAGACTAATGATAGTTGTGCTTGGTTATAAAGCATTTTTTCAAAATGTGGTATTAGCCAAGTGTTGTCTGTAGAGTAACGATGAAAACCACCACCTGTCGTATCATAAAATCCACCACTAGCCATAATGTCAAGTGTTGTGGTGATGGCGTTGAGTTGCTCGTCATTTGGGTTGCGTTTTTGCTCATCTATCAGTAGTAATAACATAGACTCATGTGGGAATTTTGGCGCTTCGCCAAAACCACCTTCCATTTCATCGAAGTTACTCAGTAAGGCTTGAATAGCTTTAGGAATAATGGATTTATCAATATTACTCTGAGTTTTTGCCTCGGCCTTATTTAAGATATTGTCAATCTTATTAGCTTGATTAATAACGCTGTCTTTTTCATTTTTCCAAAGCGTTTGTATTTGTGAAAGTATGTCTAATAATTGAGGTTTAGGAAAATAAGTACCTGCAAAAAAGGCTTTACCATCTGGCAATATCACCGCATTAAGTGGCCAACCGCCTGAGCCATTAATCAATTGAGACACGTTCATATAAGTTGCATCGACATCAGGGCGAATTTCACGGTCAACCTTAATGGAAATAAAATGTTTATTGAGAAATTTTGCCACTTCGACATCGTCAAAGCTTTCTTCTTCCATGACGTGACACCAATGGCAAGTAGCATAACCAATGGAAATAAAAATTGGCTTATTTTCTGCCTTGGCTTTATCAAAGGCCTCATCTGAAAATGGATACCAATTGACTGGGTTATGCGCATGCTGTAATAAGTAAGGTGAAGACTCTAAGATTAAATGATTGACAAATTTAGCACGACCTTGCTTATCAAGATGCTGAGTTCTGGGTGTGTAGTCTTTACCTTTATCGAGGTAGATCTGTTCTAATTCCATTGCAGGATGTGCCCATGCCAAGATGGGTAGAAAAATCAAAGCCATGAATATTCTAAACATAGCTTGATTATAGCAAGCTTAAATTTTGTGAGGGCTTACTTGTTTTGTAAGGCTAGACGAATTAATTCTTCGGTTGTTAATGTGTCATCATTAATAGCGTTTAGCATTCTATCAGCCTCTTTTACTTTAAAACCGAGCGCTTGTAGTGCGCTTGATGCTTTTTGAGTGTTTGGATTGGCATTGCTTGCTGTAATTTTTTGATACTTTGTATTGCTGAGCTCTATTTTTTCTAGGCGATCTTTAAGCTCGACAATGAGTTTTTGGGCGGTTTTCTTGCCAATGCCTGGGGTTTTTGCTAGTAGTACATCATCTTCCATGGCAACTGCATTCATCAACGAAGCGATGTTTAAATGTGAAAGAATGGCAAGCGCTACTTTAGGTCCAATGCCATTAACGCGGATTAATTCTCTAAATAAGGTTTTTTCGTCTTTAGAAATAAAACCATATAAAGTGTGTGCATCTTCTTTAACTTGGAGATGTGTATGTAACATCAAGTTAGAGCCAGCACCCATTTCGTAGAAAGTTGACATAGGGCACAAGATTTCATAGCCAATACCACCCACTTCTAAGAGGATTTCAGGTGGGTTTTTTTCTAGAATTTTTCCGCTGAGTCGTCCAATCATA
>DNJI01000024.1:2161-3334 GCA_003489145.1 Gammaproteobacteria bacterium
TAGCCAAGAATATTTTTTAAAGTAAGTGGTTTCGAATGATTTTATCTCATCTTCATATTGCAGTGTAAGGCTAATATCATCCAAGCCATTAAGCAAACGTCTTTTGCGCTCAGCATCTACTTCGAAAGTATAGGTTTTATCATTAGCATCAACACTTTGTGATTCAAGGTCAATGGTGATTTCACCTTTAAAATTAAACAATTCATCCATGACGCCATTGTTTTGAACAATAGGTAGAATGCCATTTTTAAAGCAATTGTTGTAAAAAATATCAGCAAAACTTGGTGCAATAATCACTTTAAAGCCGTAATCTTCTAATGCCCAAGGCGCGTGCTCTCGTGATGAGCCACAACCAAAATTTTCACGCGTAAGTAGTATTTTTGCACCTTGGTATTCTGGTTGATTAAGTACAAAATCATTATTCAGTGGGCGCTTAGTGTTGTCCATACCGACTTCGCCATGATCAAGATAACGCCATTCGTCAAATAAGTTAGGGCCAAAACCAGAGCGTTTAATGGATTTTAAAAACTGCTTAGGAATGATAGCGTCGGTATCGATATTGGCACGATCAAGTGGTGCGGCGATAGATGTTAATGTTTTAAAAGCTTGCATTATTTAACCTCCGAAAAATGACCAGCAATCGCACTGGCTGCAGCTATCGCAGGACTAACCAAATGCGTGAATGAGCCTTGACCTTGACGACCTTCAAAATTACGATTAGAAGTCGATGCACAACGCTCTCCAGGTTCTAATTTATCAGCATTCATGGCAAGACACATAGAACATCCAGCCTCGCGCCACTCGAACCCTGCATCGGTAAATATTTTGTCTAAACCTTCGACTTCTGCTTGTTTTTTAATCAAGCCTGAGCCGGGCACCACTAAAGCCAGTTTGATATTATCGGCAATGTGTTTGCCTTTTGTGACCGCAGCCGCTACGCGCAAATCTTCAAGTCGAGAGTTGGTACAAGAGCCAATAAAGACTTTATCAATTTTCACTGTGTTGATTGGTGTATTGGCCTTTAGATGGATATAGCTTAGCGCATTACGAATGCCTTCTGCTTTAACTGGGTCGGTTTCTTTATCTGGATCAGGCACAATGCCACCCACCTCAATAACCATTTCTGGAGAGGTACCCCAAGTAACTTGGGGTTTAATGTCTTTAGCGTTAATA
>DNJI01000096.1 GCA_003489145.1 Gammaproteobacteria bacterium
CGACATATTAGCTAATCGTGTCCGTGAATTATCTTTTTTAAATTCAGGTGTCCATATTGAAATTGAAGAGTTATCAACACAGCGTAAAGATATCTTTAAATACGAAGGCGGCATTACAGCGTTTGTTGAGCATTTAAACAAATCTAAAAACCCAATTCATAATGACATTATTTCAATCTCAGCTGAACGTGATGATATTGTAATTGACGTTGCCTTACAGTGGAGTGACTCTTACCAAGAAAGCATTTATTGTTTCACTAATAATATTCCGCAACGAGATGGCGGAGCACACATGGCGGGTTTTAGAGGTGCGCTAACTCGAACACTTAATAATTATATTGATAATTCAGGCATGGCTAAGAAAGAGAAAGCCGCCATTACAGGAGAGGACACTCGTGAAGGATTGACCGCCATTATTTCGGTTAAGGTTCCTGATCCTAAATTCTCATCACAAACTAAAGACAAACTGGTTTCTAGTGAGGTTCGTGCACCAGTAGAATCTGCACTGAATGAAAAACTCGGTGAGTATTTATTAGAAAATCCGAGCGAGGCAAAAATCATTGTCGGTAAGATTTTAGACGCTTCGCGTGCTCGCGATGCAGCGCGAAAAGCCAGAGAGATGACCCGTCGTAAGGGTGCACTTGATATCGCCGGCCTACCGGGAAAATTGAGCGATTGCCAAACCAAAGATCCAGCTGAATCAGAAATCTTCCTAGTGGAGGGTGACTCTGCGGGTGGTTCTGCCAAACAAGGCCGTGATCGACGTACTCAGGCGATTTTGCCGCTTAAAGGTAAAATCTTGAATGTTGAGAAAGCCAGGTTTGAAAAAATGCTCTCTTCTGTTGAGGTGGGCACTTTGATTACCGCGCTTGGTTGTGGTATTGGCAAAGAAGAGTACGATATCGAAAAACTACGTTATCACAAAATTGTGATCATGACGGATGCTGATGTAGATGGTGCACATATTCGCACCTTGTTACTTACTTTCTTCTATCGTTATTTGCCAGAATTAATAGAAAATGGTTATTTATATATTGCACAACCACCACTATACAAAATTAAAAAAGGCAAACAAGAACGTTATTTGAAGGACGATCAAGAATTAGACGACTATTTAATGCAAGAAGCGGTAAATGATGCACACTTGTATGCAAATGCTTCAGCACCTGCTATTTCGGGTGTGGCTCTAGAAACTGCGGTTAAAGATTATTATAAAATTAACTCAATCGTTGAGCGTTTATCTAAAAAGTTTAATTTGGCATTGATGCAAGCTGTTGCTAGATCAGCACCACTGATTGACTTAGAAGACACTAAAAAAACCAAAGCCTGGTGTGCACAAATACAGCAACTTTTAGCGCAAGATCTGACACCAGCACAAAAGCACGTCATTATTTTTAATGATAAAACCCAACAGATTGAGCACACCCTGTCAGTGTATGGTGTTGATACCGATACTGATTTTTTAGGCGAAGCTTTTTTTAATTCTGATGATTATAAAACCATTACAAAATTCTCAGAAGCCATTGAGAGCGTCTTTAGTGAAGAGTCTTTTGTTGAGAAAAAAGGCAAAGAAATTAAAGCAAAAAACTTTGCCCAGGTGGTTAAATTTTTGATGGATGATGCAAAAAAAGGCCAGAGCTTCCAGCGCTATAAAGGCTTAGGCGAGATGAACCCGGAACAACTCTGGGAGACCACTATGGATGCAGAAAACCGGATTTTACTTAAAGTAAAGATTGAAGATGCTATTGTTGCAGATGAAGTATTCTCAACCTTAATGGGCGATGAAGTAGAGCCAAGAAGAAACTTTATTGAAAAAAATGCGCTCTCGGTCGATAACCTAGATTTTTAACGTATTATTATTTAACAAGGAGTTACATTATGTCAACAAAACACCCCGTCGTTTCAGTTACCGGCTCATCAGGTGCAGGCACAACTTTCGTAAAAAAAGCATTTGAGAAAATTTTCGACCAGAAAAATCTTAACGTTTGTGTTGTAGAGGGCGATAGCTTTCACAAGTATGAACGTGCCGACATGAAGGTTGAAGTTGAAAAATCACGCAAAGCGGGTAAAGTACTAACGCATTTTGCAGAGAACGCCAACCATTTTGATAAATTAGAGGCGTTGTTTAAGCAGTATGGTGAAGATGGCACAGGTCAAAAGCGTTATTACATTCACTCGGATGAAGAGGCAGTTGAGCACAATGCACGCTTAGGTACTGACCTTAATCCTGGCCAATTCACCCCTTGGGAAGATATTGAGGTTGATACCGATATCATGTTTTATGAAGGGCTTCATGGCGGTGTAAAAACTGATAACGCTGATGTTGCAGGTCAAGTTGATTTATTGGTCGGTGTGGTGCCAGCGGTTAATATTGAGTGGATTCAAAAAATCCACAGAGACACTTCTGAGCGTCCTTATACGCCGGAGCAAGTGACTGAAATCATCTTAGATCGCATGCAAGATTATGTTGAATTTATCACACCACAATTTGAGAACACACACATTAATTTCCATCGTATTCCTTTGGTGGATACTTCTAACCCGTTTAGCGGTCAAGCAGTGCCTGCGCCGGAGGATTCTTTAGTGGTTACCAGTGTGCGTATTGCTGGTGTTGATCTTCAAGCGGTTGCAGACAAGCTGCCTTCGGAAGCAATGGCATTTTTACAAAATGACACTACGTTAGTTTACAAGGGTAGCTTTATGGTGGATGTGATGGATATTATGTTGACGCCAATTATTGATGGGCTAATGGCCAATAAGTAAATCATATTTTTTAAGCCTTGTTAATTTCTGCAAGATTTTTGCAGGGGTTAACAAGGTTTTTTATTGAGGAAAAATCATGCAAGAACAACCAAAAACACCTAAAGCCCCAAGTTTTTTAGAATTTTTTGTTTACTGGCTAAAGCTGGGTTTTATTAGTTTTGGTGGTCCTGCTGGGCAAATATCGATGATGCATCAAGAACTGGTAGAAAAGCGTCGTTGGATTTCTGAGCATCGTTTTTTGCATGCATTGAATTACACCATGGTGTTGCCAGGCCCTGAAGCACAACAATTAGCGACTTATATTGGTTGGCTAATGTTTGGTGTTAGAGG
>DNJI01000115.1:0-215 GCA_003489145.1 Gammaproteobacteria bacterium
AATGCGCAACGTATCATTACGAACAGTGCCTACGGCTATTTTGTCACGTCAGACAGCGGGTACGCGTGGTAAAAGTTTAATTATTAACTTACCAGGCAAGCCGGATGCGATTGGGGTGTGTTTAGGTGCAGTGTTTTTAGCAGTGCCAAAATGCTTGGAATTGCTGGATGATTCCAACATCCAAATTGACTTGAATTTTGTAGAGCAAGACTTCT
>DNJI01000115.1:594-6225 GCA_003489145.1 Gammaproteobacteria bacterium
TGTACATAGCCATAAGGAAATAAGGAGAATAACTTAGCTTTTGCTTCTTTTTTACTAATACCCAGATCCACACCTAATTGCTTAAAAATATGACGGACATCAGATGCAACACCATTTTCTTTATAGAAATCACGCATCAAATCAAGAACAATCCAATGCTCATCGTTAAGCTCTAGATTTTCCTTTGTTGCTAATTCAATTGCTACTTCTCGATTCCATTGGCTGGGTTCAATTAAATACCCTTCATTATCAAGTTCAATTATCACGCCATCAATTTCCATTATTTACCCTCTAAATAGGCTTCCATTAATGCCTGGATAATTTGCTCGCTATACTGATCTTTAGTAAAGTGTTTGTGCATAATCAACTCAACCTTAGGAACACATTCAGCTTTTTGATAACTCTCTCTTAGTAAGTCTAAGTTTAAGTTTCCATTATTAACACAGCCTACAACACAACCTTTTTCATTAGAAAAATTAATTTCTTGATCAAGCATTACTTCAAGTTGGTATGAATAAGTGCCTATATCATTGGCGCGCGCAATAGAGGTATAAACCGAATTAAAGAAATCTTCGTGATGAATAATATGATCAATATCAATCACTGTTTTTAAATCATAGTGTTGACCCTGGTAATCAAATTCGATAGTGGCGGTAACTGTATTAGTAAACATTATTTAGTCAATGATAAGAATAGCTGTGGCAATTCTTTTGGTAAAGATTCAATACGATCAATAACAGAATAATTGTTACCAAAAATATCAGCAATGTATTCATCTGCTTTTTTATCCAAACTAATACAATACGGATACATGCCTTTCTGCTGAACCTCTTGCACTGCTTTATGTGCATCTTGAATCAACGCTTTGGGGTCGTGCATATCAATATCAGCTGGCTCACCATCCGTTAAGATTAGCATTAATTTTTTGTCGCTTTGCTGCATATCTAGATAATGCGCGCCATGACGAATAGCCGCACCCATGCGCGTTGAAAGTTCAGCTTTAAGGTCGGCTAGACGCGACTTCACTGCTTCATCCCAATGCTCACTATAGCCTTTAATGTGGTAATACATCACCTTCTGTCTAGTATCTGAATTAAATCCAGCAATAGCAAAATTATCGCCAAGCTGCTCTACCGCCCATGCTAAAAGTGATACCGCCTCTTGTGAAAGCTCCAGGATAGTTTGCCCTGTATCACCAACCACTTCATTCAGAGACTGCGATAGATCAAGCAACAATAAAACCGATACACTGCGAGAATCATGTTCAAAATCAACATTAATTCGTGTGTCTGGCTGAGTGCCGTTTTTAATATCAATTACACTTCTAAGTGCAATATCCAAATCTAGCTCTGCACCCTCTTCTTGATACCTTATGCGTTTTTTATTTTGCGGCTTAAGTAAATCCAACACTTTTTTAAGCTGTTTAACTAACGCTGAATGTTTTTCTAAAATTCGATCAATTTTAGAGGCATCTGTATGTGTATGAAGCCTCTCATAAACCGCCGCCCAATCAGGCTTGTAAGACTTGTGCGCATAATCCCATTCATCATAATAATGAGGTGGTATGACTTCAACCTGGTCTTCGTCTTCGTCTTCAGATTTTTTTTGACGCTCAAAAATATTGTCTTCTTCGTCAAATTCTTCAATAAACAACCATATTGAACGATTGTCATCACGGTAAGTCACTTCAGTATTTTTAAAGTAAATTTTTCCTAATGCATCAGATGCACTTCTAGTTTTAATTAAATAACCCAATCCAAGACTCAAACTGTCTGATGATGTTGACACACCCTTAGCCATTAAAACCTTAAACTTCTCAACATATTCTAAAATAATCGGATTTTTGTATGGGTGGTTGTCATCAATCAGTGCACGCGTCAACATTATAGCTCGATGGCGCAAACAAGATTGCTGTGTATCATCGCAATCAAATTCATCAACTATCGGTATTAAACTTAACCACAAACGTTTTAAACCGGGATACTCCTGTATAGCTAAATATTCAACACGTGCATCCTCAAATACTTCGGTAAAGAATCGCTGTTGTGGTGACACATTGTCAGCTACAATCTTAGTGGTAAATTGATGATGTGCGATCAAATGCGCCACCAAAGCCATATAGCGTCGGCAAGCATTAACACCATTTAATTCTTCATAAATATCAGGTAAACGAATAACATCGTCTTCTAAATAAGGGTGAAAATGTTCTAATTTTTCAAAGTCTGGTGAATACGGGGCGTACATAAAATCCGTCTTCCATAGTGCGCGTTGAAACAAGTTGATTGGACGCTCAATATCAGAAAACAATAAACCTTTTCGTTGGCGCTGAAACACTGCTTTTGAATCAGCCGTAGAAAGTGAAAAATATTCTTCTTGACGTTCTGGATGATCTCGAAAATATCTAAGACCGTAATTAATCCACTCATAAATACCATTAAATTCTAATTGCTCTAACAATAAGCGCATATTACCAAGCATCGCCTTTAATGAGGGCGATGCATGCGTATCATGAATACCATGAATTGAAAAAGTTGTTTCAGATAAATGGTATTCAATCAAATCCAGGTACTCATCTAGTTGATCTTTATTGATATGCTCAACAACAATAATAAAACTATCTAAAAAACCTTCAACTGCTGGCTTATTAGGGGTTCTACAAATCTTATTATAGGCGAAATCAACAATTTTCTTAATACTGCCATCGCCAAAATACTCCCCCGCCCAAGGCATTGTCTTAAGGAAGGCGATCGAAAGTTTGTCGCCCTGTCCAATCTTAGACAAGAACTCTGCACCTTTATAATATTCACTCAGACTTTTCTCAGAGAGTTTTTCAGTTGCTTGCTCAATATTTAAAGAAAAAACCTCTTGAACTGATTCAAATGAACAATCTAGGGGCTGGTATAGGATTTCCTTAGTCACGTTATTAACTGATCTCTAACCAAAGATAGCGTCAATTGCACCACCCATGGTTGTGCGAACCTCTACATCATCAGTAATTGGGCAAACAAGCGCCATATGGCACGCATCTTTAACTTCAACGCCTGAAGCGATGAGTGTTCCCGCATAATTAAGCAAACGTGTTGATGCGCCCTCATCAAGGCCGTGACCAACCAAATTACGCGTTGTTTGTGCAAGCTTCACCAGCTTAGCCGCCGTATCAGCATCCACACCTGACTCTGTGGTAACAATTGAAGCTTCAAGCTCAGCTGAAGCATAATCAAAATCCATGCCAGTAAAGCGCTGCTTGGTTGACTGCTTAAGGTCTTTCATGAGTGACTGGTAACCAGGATTGTACGAGATCACCAATTGGAAATCAGGGTGCGCTTTAACTAGCTCACCTTTTTTGTCTAACATTAACTCACGACGGTGATCTGTTAACGAGTGAATAACCACCATAGTGTCTTGACGTGCCTCTACAATCTCATCAAGATAACAAATAGCACCATGACGTGCTGCTAGTGTTAACGGACCATCTACCCAGCGAGTGCCATTTGCATCAAGTAAGTATCGGCCGATTAAGTCAGATGCAGTAATATCCTCATTACAAGAAACAGTAATAATAGGTTTTCCTAGTTTGTATGCCATGTGCTCAATAAAGCGAGACTTACCACAACCTGTTGGGCCTTTAACCATCACTGGTAGGCGTGCATTGTATGCTGCAGTGTAAAGTTCTGCCTCGTTTGATTGTGCTTCGTAAAATGGCTCTAATTTAATTTTAAATTGATTGATATCGAAATCTGACATAGTTCTATCCTTAATTAATGTTGTCCACTCCTTAATGTAGTGGCTTGTATGGCTTGAAACACTTACATAAGCAAAAGGCGTTATTCTTGCTTATGTAAGTGTTTCTTAGAAAAAAAAGCCCCTGCATGTAGCAGAGGCTTTTTATAACTAAGAGTTACAAGGTTTACTTGTGAACACCTAGCTTGTCTCTCCAACCAGGGTATAGAGAATCTGCATCACCAGGGAACGACTCGAATGCACGAGCAAATTCATTGTGATCTTTAGCAAATTCAATTGGGTCAGCCTTAGCCATCCAGCAATCATATGCTTGACGTAGTGACTTAGCGCCTGCTGCAGGAGAATCAATATGACCGTAAGAACCACCACCAGAAGTGTTGATTACGTTACCGTGACCTAGGTTCTCAAAGAAGCCTGGAAGACGTAGAGCGTTCATACCACCAGAAATAATTGGTGTAGTCGGCTTCATGCCGAACCACTCTTGGTGATAAACTGGACCATCAGCGCTATCACGCTCAATCATGTATGCAATGTTTCTATCATCTGCACCACCTTCCATCTTACCGTAACCCATTGTACCCACATGGATACCAGACGCACCCATAAGGCGAGAAAGCTTAGCAAGAACGAATGCAGTGTAACCACGAACTGAAGAAGGAGACGTAATCGCACCGTGACCAGCTCTATGGTAATGTAAATATTGTTCAGGGTAGTTACGACGTGCTGTAGTAACCATACCACAACCACCAACATAGCCGTCAACCAAGAATGCAACATGGTGAGCGTTCTCACCAAATGCTTCTAAGATGTAGTCAGCACGAGCACACATTTCATGGTGATCGTCAGCAGTAATGTTTGCAGAGAAGATCTTAGCTTCGCCAGTCTCATCTTGTGCACGCTTCATAGAATCTGAAACCAAAGGAGTTACATCCTTCATACGAGCATAAACTTGGTTACCTTGAGGCTCATCGTTTTTGATGAAGTCGCCACCTAACCAGAATTGGTATGCTGCTTCAGCGAAAGGCTTAGGACGTAAACCTAACTTAGGCTTAATAATCGTACCAGCGATGTAACCACCATCGTTACGATCACGACCTAATAGGTTCCATAAATCTGTAATATCAACAGAAGGACCGTCAAAAATATCCAACATTTGCTTAGGAACATGGAAGTCAATCATTTGTGCACACTGTACATCGCCCATACCTTGGTTATTACCAATAGCCAATGTAAGGAAAGAAACAACCATTGCACGACCGTCAATTAAGTTACGGTCAAACAAGCCACATGGGTAAGCGATTTTCATGATGCCTTTAGCTTCATCAATTTCGTATACCATTGCATCTAGATCTTTAGTAAAATCATCTGTAGTTGATACTTCTACGTTTGTACCAGTAGACGACTCTGCAGCAAAGTGAGCAGCAGTTTCTAAGTAACCAAAGAAACCTGGCATTGGTGTCATTGTGTAGGCAACAAGTATATGGCCGCCTTCAGCTAATAGCGTATCTTCGTCTAATGACAAATCAGCATATCTATTCGATTGATCCATTGTGGACTCCTATCTATTAAAAAAGGTCAATCATACAATAACACTCAAATAATGTAAAATAATATTTATTTAGTAAATAATAAGATTTACTTATGATTAATTACACCCTAAAACAGCTGTATAGCTTCGAGGCTGTTGTACGACATAAAAGCTTTACCAAGGCTAGTAAGGAATTAAACATTACTCAGCCTGCAGTGTATATGCAGATTCAACAACTGAATAAAAATATTGGTTCAGATTTGCTTAATATTAAAGGCAAAACCGTCTCGCCAACCTTTATAGGAAAAAAACTCTATCAAACCTGCTTAGAAGTAATTGCAAAACTTGAACAAACTCGATCA
>DNJI01000016.1:0-147 GCA_003489145.1 Gammaproteobacteria bacterium
ATTCTTAGGTGCGAACTATACGGCTTCGATTGAAACTGTTTGACGCATAAATTTACCTTTCTTAGCAAAAACGACCTTACCGTCTGCGGTTGCAAACAATGTGTCGTCCTTACCTTTACGTACGTTAGTGCCTGGATGAACTTTAGT
>DNJI01000016.1:489-2741 GCA_003489145.1 Gammaproteobacteria bacterium
CCTCTTTGACGCACTAAAATGTTACCTGCTAATACCACTTGACCACCAAATCTCTTAACGCCTAGACGTTTCGATTGGGAGTCTCTACCGTTATTAGTACTACCGCCTGCTTTTTTGTGTGCCATGGGTTATTCTCCTATGCCTTAATTTTTGTAATTTCGATTTCAGTGTAAAGCTGTCTATGACCTTGAGTCTTCATAGAGTGCTTACGACGACGGAACTTCAAGATAGTAACTTTCTTACCTTTGCCTTGTGAAATTACTTTTGCCTCAACCGTTGCTTTAGCAACCATTGGAGAGCCAATTTGAACATTGTCGCCATCAGCAACCATTAGCACTTCTTTGAAAGTGACTTTTTTGCCGGGCTCAACTTCTAATTTTTCAACCTTAAGCGTTGTGCCTTCGGCTACTCTAAACTGTTGACCACCTGTTTTAAATACTGCGTACATAATAAATCCTAAATAGGTTTACCAAAAAGAAGGCAATTATACGCGAACGACTGTGTTTATGAAAGGGGGTTTGAGTATAATTTGTGTTTTTATTTGAATGGATTGATACAATGATTATTTTCGAAACTAATATGGGCAACATTCACATTAACGTTGATGCTGATAAAGCGCCAATCAGTGCTCAAAACTTTATCGATTACGTTAATGATGGCTTTTACGATGGCACAATTTTTCACCGTGTGATTAAAAACTTTATGATCCAAGGCGGTGGCTTTATTGAGGACATGAGTCAAAAATCAACAAAAGCAGAAATCGAAAATGAAGCAAACAATGGCTTAAAAAATGCAAAATACACCTTAGCAATGGCCAGAACTAATGCGCCACATTCAGCCAGCTCTCAGTTTTTCATTAACACATCAGATAACTCTTTCTTAGATTATCCAGCTCAAGATGGTTGGGGCTATTGTGTGTTTGGTGAAGTGGCTGAAGGACAAGACGTAGTAGATAAAATTGGCCTAGTGGCAACAGGCACCCAAGGTGGTCACGCAGATGTACCAAATGATGCGGTTATTGTTACCAAAGCATACGTTCAGTAATCATGCCTAGTTCGCTAATTATTGCGGACCTCCACCTCGTTTCCGGCGAGGTGGATAAAACCAATCTATTTGTTAAATTTTGCCAAGAGCAAGCATCGAAGGTTGATCAAATTTTTATCTTAGGAGATTTGTTTAATACTTGGTTGGGTGATGATTTATCACTTAATGATTATCCAATGATTATTTCTGAGTTAAAGGCGCTTAGCGCAACAACTCAAATTTTTGTAATGACCGGTAATCGTGATTTTTTGTTGGGTGATGCGTTTTCCAAACAAACGGGTTGCACTCTAATTAATACGCCTTATTTACTCGAAACCAATACTCAATCATATGTACTCACCCATGGTGATGAGCTATGTACAGATGACAAGGGTTATCAGCAACTAAAAAGTATCTTACAACACCCGATTACTCGGTTGATTTTCTTACGTTTACCGAAGAAACTACGTTTAAAGCTGGCCGGAAAAATACGCAAAAAGAGTGTTGAGGCGCAACAATACAAGTCTCATGAAATTATGGATGTTAATCCAGGCGCTGTCATGGCGTTAATGGAAAAATACCCAGACACAAATCTGATTCATGGACATACGCATCGTCGAAATACGCATGTGGAAAAAAAGTTTACTCGTTATGTTTTAGGAGACTGGGCAAACGATGCCGGCAATGCTATTAAGCTTGATGGTGAATTAAGCTGGCTTGAAATTCACTAGTCGTTCAACCAAATCAACACTGCTTACTTTAAGCAATACTTTTTCATCTCGCTCAGGCAAAGTTTTAAACTTAATTTGCGTCATCATGCCGACTTCAGGAATCATAAACAAGGCTTTGTCACCACGCGTATCAACCACAACACCTTCGCCCTGCCAACTAGGGTTTTGAATTAAATACAAGCACTTATAGTGATCATTACTGGCACGCGTGGTTTTACCAATATCAGGCATTGCTGCATTGGTGATACCAATAATCTCTTTAACACGTTCTTTTTCAAGGGTTGGTTTACCTAAAATAAAGCTCGATAATTGCTGGTGTGCCAATAAATCAAAATATCGTCTAAGCGGACTGGTGACTCGAAGATAAGCATCAAGCCCTAAGCCATAATGTAGTAATGGTTTGGTAGAGGTGGCTGAACGCTTAAAGCACTTAGTGGCAGCAAATGATTCGGACATCGTAAGGTTGTCTTTATTGTCGAGTGTTTCTTGCGGGAACTC
>DNJI01000048.1:0-169 GCA_003489145.1 Gammaproteobacteria bacterium
ACCAAGCGATACAAAACCTGCATGGAAAGTGCTAAAAGTATTGGCTGACTTGTTAGAGCTACCAGGTTTTCACTATGCAGATTCAGCACAAGTTACCAGTGAAATTATGCATCAAAGCCACAAGCAACATGCACACAATGAAAGTATTGATATAAAAGTTAAAAGAGGT
>DNJI01000048.1:576-2599 GCA_003489145.1 Gammaproteobacteria bacterium
GCAACCTCATTGCAAGCGACCAATATTGGCCAAATTAACAGTGCCTCAATGAATAAAGCCACCGCTAAAAAGTTAGAAGTTGCACAAGATGATGAATATCTAGGTGTGCCAGTAGCGATTAACGAGACAGTGGCTAATAACTGTGTGTTTGTTAATGCTAATCATTCAACAGGAGTGCAGTCATGATGGCATTGTGGCAATCATTTGTTGAATTAGTCCATGAATTAATGCCATGGTTTGATGGATCGATCGCAACCATTCTAATCATTTTAATTAAGGCTATAGCTTTGGTGATGCCGCTGATGTTAGTGGTGGCTTATTTCACTTATGCTGAGCGTAAAGTCATTGGTTATATGCAGTTGCGTATTGGTCCTAACCGTGTTGGTCCAAAAGGTTGGTTACAACCGATTGCAGATGCTTTAAAGTTGATGACTAAGGAAATCATTTTTCCAACTAAGGCTAATATTTATTTATTCTTATTAGCACCGATATTAGCGATTGCACCTGCAATTGCAGTTTGGGCAGTTATTCCTTTTGACGAAGGCATTTACGTGGCCAATCTAGACATTAGTTTGTTGTACGTTCTAGCGATTGGCTCGATTGGCGTGTATGGCATTATTTTGGCGGGTTGGGCGTCTAACTCTAAGTACCCACTTTTGGGTGCGTTGCGTAGTGCTTCACTCCTAGTATCTTACGAAATTGTGATTGGTTTTGCTTTGGTAACCGTGGTTATGATTGCCGGCAGTGTTAATCTTAACGATATTGTGATGGCACAGAAAGGCAGCATCCTGCACTGGTACTGGATCCCATTATTCCCAATGATGATTATCTTCTTTATTTCTGCTTTGGTTGAAACTAACCGCGCACCTTTTGATGTGGTAGAAGGCGAGTCAGAAATTGTTGGTGGTACGCACGTAGAATACTCAGGCATGACCTTTGCTGTCTTTTTCCTAGCAGAGTACGCCAACATGATTCTCATGGCCGTATTAGCTGTGATAATGTTCTTCGGTGGTTGGCACTCTCCATTTGAAGGTGTTCCTTATATGGAGGCAGCATTTGCATGGGTGCCAGGCATTATCTGGTTACTAGCCAAAACCAGCTTCTTTATGTTTTTGTATTTGTGGATACGTGCAACTTTCCCACGTTTTCGATACGATCAAATCATGCGCTTGTCATGGAAGGTTTTCTTACCCTGGACCATCGCTTGGATTTTTGTGGTGGCGTTGATGACACAACTAAAAATAGGACCTTGGTTCTAGTACTGATACTGGGAGTGTAATTTATGATTAATAACATTAAAAAATTAGTAAAAGATTTCAGTTTAAGTGAATTACGTGGTGGACTAAAAATTACCGCGAAAGAGCTGATTAATAAAAAAATTACGGTTCAGTATCCAGAGGAAAAAACCCCGATTTCACCACGTTTTAGAGGTATACACGCATTGCGACGTTACCCAAATGGAGAAGAGCGTTGTATTGCTTGTAAACTCTGTGAAGCGGTTTGCCCGGCCAATGCAATCACCATTGAATCAGAAATGCGAGACGATGGCACACGCCGTACTACACAATACGATATTGATTTGTTTAAATGTATTTTTTGTGGTTTTTGTGAAGAGGCGTGTCCAGTTGACGCCATTGTTGAAACTCAGATTTTTGAGTACGCTTTCGTAGGTTCAAGAGATGGAAACGATAATATAAAAGGACAATTTGGCAGTGTTATTACTAAAGATCAATTATTAGAAGTGGGTGATAAGAACAAAAAGATGATTGACCAAACTAAGTTAGAAGATTCGAAGTATAAATAAAGGCCAATTATGACATTTGATCAAATATTATTTTATGTGTTTTCGTTTTGGTTTATTGCCAGTTCATTGGCAATGATTTTTTCGCGTAATGCGGCCAAAGCAGTTTTGTTTTTAATTCTATCGTTCTTTTCTGCTGCCAGTATTTGGATCTTGTTAGAAGCTGAGTTTTTAGCCATTACCCTGATTTTGGTTTATGTCGGTGCTGTCATGGTGCTGTTC
>DNJI01000097.1:0-503 GCA_003489145.1 Gammaproteobacteria bacterium
CATAATGTCTTGGACTTTCATGATATTTTCTCCGTGTGAATTGCTAACCGAATAGATTTATTATTCTACCGCGTTCAAATGAAACATTATAATTTAATTTTAAACCTGACGCGTTCAGTACCATCTTTAGATTTTTGTGCTATCACTTTGTCATTTTTAATATCGTAATCTAGTGTGCCACCACTAAAAGAATCAAACCCCTGTACTAAATGCGCCTTGCCTTCTAAATGGACAAACTCTTTCTTAATCAAATAAGTGATATTCAGAGCGGTCGCTTCAATAAAACGCGATTGATTGGGTTGATTTTGTTTGTAATGCGCTAATTTATTCTTGTTACCCTTAGCAATCACCTTAGTCACTTCTTTTTGAGAGCTAAAGAGTTGTATTTTCTCAGCACTCAGTGTTAACGAACCTTGCACAACTCTCGCATCACCTGTATAAGTACTCAGCCCCTTACGCTCATCAATAACGACTGTATAGGCTTTAATATTAATCGGCTCTTT
>DNJI01000097.1:902-3370 GCA_003489145.1 Gammaproteobacteria bacterium
TTATTCATAGCGACCCACCACACCACCGGTTAATTTAATCTTTTGATTTTTAGCATCGTAACGCATACCCGTTGCATGAATATTGGCCACCTTAGACTGGTAGTGTATTCTCTCTTTAGTTCGATAAATCTCACTCTCTCCAGACTGGTCAACAATTAAATCCTTGGTATTGATTTTAGAGCCTGAATCTTGCAAGATTTTCACCTTGCCTAGCAATTGCACAATTTCTTTACGCATATCCATATCAATGCCATCCGCATAGATCTTATTGTCTATTGCTAGATAAGTAGTATTGTTTTTTGAATAATAGTGTTTTTGTCCATTTGATTGGTCAATATAAAGATCTTTGGTTAGTATTTTCTGCCCTGTATCTTGATTGATACTGGTTATACCAATCAATTTCATTTTGTCTTCCTTGGCCTTCATGTGTAAACCCTGAGCAATGATTTTTGCACGTTCACCAAGATAAGTCACTTTCTTGTTACTAATTAAATCATCGGACTTAGTGCTAACTAATAATTCTTGCGTATTCATCTTGTGGGTCACACCAGTGCTCGAATGAATATCTACTTTGCCTTTAAATTTTATTTCACCGCTGTCTAAATAATGAGCACGATCTGAAGTTAAGACGTAATCTGCCTTGCCTTTTTCATTGTAAGTAGTGACTCTTGGATCTAGCAACAGCGCTGGCGACTCTTTAAAATTAAAATAACTTTTAGCCTTAACAAAATGGGACAATTGTTGGCTTTCATCAAACTCTTGCAAAGCAAAATTATCAATTTTTTCTATATAGGACACTTCCTGTGATACGATTTCATTTTCAGTTAATGGTGCTGGTGCCTTACCTTGCAAAGCACTAAATGAATACGATAAGCCTTGCATCAAAAGCCACATAACACCAATAACCACTATAATAAAAACTGTGATTAATAGATTGTGTCTTAATTGAAAACTAACCATTGTGTGTCATAAAAAAATTAGTGGCATTTATGCCATAACGCCTAACAAAATGCTTGATCTTGATACTATAGAACAAGCCATTGTTACGCATAAAATTAGCATACTGCAGTATCGTCATAAAACAACCAATGCATCGATCAAATTCAATGAAGCTAAACAATTACAACAGCTGTGCTTAAGACATAATACTTTATTTATCATCAACGATGATATTAACCTAGCGCAAAAAATCAAGGCTGATGGTGTGCATTTGGGCAGAGATGATGTTTCAGTTGAAGTGGCTAGAGCGCAATTAGGCGATGATGCCATTATCGGTATGTCGTGTTACAACGACATTAATCTGGCTAAAATCGCTCAAAATGAAGGTGTTGATTATGCGGCGTTCGGCGCCTTATTCCCATCAAAAACCAAGCCTGATGCGCCACATTGCTCGCTCGATGTCATTACGCAAGCCAAACAAATGATCACTATTCCTATTGTTGGCATTGGTGGCATTGATTTTAACAATCAACAACAAGCGCTTGATGCAGGATGTGATGTAGTGGCAATGATTAATGCGTTATTTGAATCAACTGACTAACAGCAGGGCAATAAAGCGCGCACTTGATAGGATTATTATAGACTTTTGATAGTGTTTCTTGGTAAAAAAACAGCTGTTTAGCGTGTTGTGATTGCTGTCGATGTATAAATTGATCAAGCGACTCATCAGCCAAAGGCTCTGCTGTTTTAAAGTCAATAATCCATAAAATGTCATTATCAATAAACAGCCGATCAATGGCAATAATACGATTATCCGTAACAAACTCAGCCTCAACCAGTGTCGAAGATCGATCTTTGAATAGCCACTCAAATTGCGGATCACCCTTGGTGTTATTAAGTAGTTTTAATACAAAAACTTGCCACTGATCAATCTCATTTATCGGTGTACCGATTTCAAGCAGTCGCGCTTTAATGTTATCTGCGCTTGGATCAAACAAACCTTGTTCATAATATTGATGAATTAAAGTGCCTAATAAACTCTTAAACAAGCGTTCAAAATTTTGCTGATATTCTAGCGTTTCACCTAATTCTTGTTCTTTGACTGATGGCGTTATTATTTGTTTGAGTCGTTGTAAAGGCGGTGCTTGATTAGATGTTTCAGCTGGCACCTGAGATGCTGGTATTTGATCAAACACATTTTGATAAAAAGGCATGAGCAATGCCAGCAAACTCTTCTTTGCAACTTGGTGATTTTGATTAACATGACCTAATAAATGCAACTGCTGTTTGGCACGTGTCATCGCCACATAAAGCAAACGCATGGTTTCAAATTTATTTTGTTGCGCCTCAATAAACTTTAAATACGTATAGGTTTGCCCTTCATTCGTATCAAGCGATGATTTAATAGGGGCCAACAATAAAGACTGGTCCGCAAATTCTTTCATGTGCATCATTGGCGAGTCATCATTTCGAGCGCCACGACCAAGCCCTGGCATAATCACCGTGTCAAATTCCAAGCCTTTAGACTG
>DNJI01000008.1 GCA_003489145.1 Gammaproteobacteria bacterium
CAAGTAGTAGGCCAAGTTAGTCACACCAATGCCAAGTGTGCGACGGTTTTTACTGGCAAGTTCAGCCGCCTTGATTGGGTAATCTTGGTAATCCAATAATGAGTCTAATGAACGTACAATAATTTCAGTTATATCTTCAAGCTCGTCAAGGCTATCAAGTGCGCCTAGATTAACCGCTGAGAGTGTACACAAGGCTACCTCACCGTTTTCATCTTGTACAGAATACAAAGGCTTAGTTGGCAGGGTGATTTCCATACATAAGTTAGATTGACGCACTGGCGCTACACTCGGGTCAAATGCGCCATGAGTATTACAGTGATCAACATTTTGTAAATAGATACGTCCTGTATTGGCACGTTCTTGCATAAACTTAGCAAATAATTCTCTAGCCTTAACGGTTTCTTTTCTAATAGAACCATCCTGTTCATATTGCTCGTACAAGCGATTAAATTCAGCTTGATCAGCAAAGAAGGCGTCGTATAAGCCGGGCACATCATGTGGAGAGAATAAAGTAATATCACCATTCGCTAAAAAGCGCTGATACATCAAGCCATTAAATTGCACGCCATAGTCTAGGTGGCGAACACGGTTTTCATCGGTGCCTGCGTTATTTTTAAGCACCAATAAGTCTCTAACCTCTAAATGCCATAATGGGTAGAAGAGGGTGGCTGCACCACCACGCACACCACCTTGAGAGCAAGACTTAACCGCTGTATGAAAATGCTTATAAAAAGGAATACAGCCTGTATGGGTAGCCTCACCACCACGAATAGGACTACCAATAGCGCGAATCCTGCCAGCATTAACACCAATGCCAGCGCGCTGAGACACGTACTTAACAATAGCGCCTGCTGCCGCACTAATCGAATCTAGATCATCGGCTGCTTCAATCAATACGCAAGAAGAAAATTGACGAGTTGGGGTGCGAACACCCGCCATAATTGGGGTTGGTAAAGAGATTTTAAAATTAGACACCGCATCATAAAAACGCTTAACAATATCCATACGCGCTTTAGGTTCGTACTCTTGGAATAAACACATGCCAACTAATACATATAACAACTGAGGTGATTCGTAAATCTCACCAGTGACACGGTTTTGCACTAAATATTTACCTTCGAGCTGCTTAACGGCTGCATAGGAAAACTTCATATCACGCCAGTGGTCGATATATTCGTTCAATTCGTTGATTTCTGCCTCAGAATATTTAGCAAGAATATCGGTATCGTAAATACCTAAATCGGTAAACTTTATAACGTGCGCATATAGGTGTGGCGGGGTAAAAGATTTGAAGGCTTTTTTGCGTAAATGAAAGATCGCTAAACGCGCTGCTAAGTACTGATAATCGGGTGAATCTGTAGAGATTAAATCAGCTGCTGATTTAATAATAGTTTCGTGGATATCTTCGGTCTTAATTCCTTCAAAAAAAGCCAGCTGTGCATTGATCTCAACTTGTGATACACTAACGCCATCCAGATCTTGCGAAGCCCAATGAACCACACGATGGATTTTCTCCATATCAATGGGTTCTTTTTTTCCATTGCGTTTGGTAACTTGAATGTGTTCGTTCATTTTCTCCCCCAGTAGAGAAACACTAGATATAGTGTTATTAAATTTAACTACAACTAAATATAGTGTATTTGCTCTTAATTTGCAAGTGGGGTTTTTGTCATTTTTACAACAAAATCACCAAATGTTTTGCTACAAAAGGGATAGAGAGATTGAAAATAAAATAAAATAAATTTAGGTGATTTTTAGCAAAAAATATCACCATTTTATGATGCCATAATATTACTCTTTTATAATAAAAAGCGTAAAGCCTTATGTGTCAATATATGATGAAAATTAGAATATAAAAATAAGATAAAAATGTTTAATTTTGATAATTATTTTAACAAAATTATTGCGTTAATTTTCTTTTAAGAATTTTGCCAACATTGGATTTTGGTAGTGATTCAATCCACTCGATTTTTCTAGGAATTTTGTAATGAGTTAGGTGTTCTTTACAGTGTTCAATAAGTGTATGTTTATCTAATATTGAGCCTGGTTTTTTAACCACAAAGGCTTTGACAGATTGACCACTAACTTTATGATCGATACCCACACAAGCAGATTCCTCGACATCTGGATGCTGATTCAATACTTGCTCTACATCACACGGATAAACATTAAAACCTGAAACAATAATCATGTCTTTGACTCGATCAACAATAAAAACTCGGCCGTGTTCATCTAGATAACCCATGTCACCACTTAGGAAAAAACCATCTTTAGTAAATACTTCTTTATTTAAATCTTCTCTATGCCAATATGATCCCATCACTTGGGGGCCTTTAATACCAATCTCTCCAATATCATTGGCTTGCAGTTCGTTTAATGACTGATCAAAGGTTTTAATCGTAGTACCAATCAAAGGTTTGCCAACAGATCCTGTGTATTCACTAGTTTCATAACTCTCTGCACTAACCACAGGTGAGCATTCAGTAAGTCCATATCCTTGCACAATAGGTTTACCAACAACTGATTGCCATAGATCTGATACTTTTTTATCTAATGGCATACCACCTGAAATAGCCACTTTTAATTTTGACCAATTCAGTTTTTTAAAATCCTTATGTCTGACCAATACGCCAAACAAAGTATTGACACCGGTAATCACACCAATGTTATATTTTTTCAACGGCTCTATTAATTGTTTTATCTCCCTAGGATTGAGCACCAAAATACTATTGCCTTTAATGTGTATGAACAATAGGCAATTGATGGTGAGTGCAAAGATGTGATAAAGCGGTAGGGCGGTTAAAATTGAACTGTTTTCATTGATGTCTTTAGGTAGCCACTGCTCTAACTGATGAATATTAGCCAAAATGTTTTCATGTGTTAGTGTCGCTGCTTTTAATACACCACTGGTACCTCCCGTGTATTGTAACAAAGCTACTTCGTTTTCTAATACCTTGTTTTCTAAATGGTTTGAATGATTTTTTAACACCTTATTAAGTGCGATGTAGTTAATCCCTGAGTGTTTTTTAATCAGAAAAATTTTACGCTTGAAGCAAGTAATTAGATTGACAATATGCCGTTTAATAGT
>DNJI01000056.1 GCA_003489145.1 Gammaproteobacteria bacterium
TATTAAAACTGCCATTGATCATCTAGAAAAAGTCAGTGAAAAGTTTGTAGAAATACGTATGAATAGTACGGTTATGAAGGCCATGAAAGGCCACAATGTTGACGAATTTTAAAAGGAAGCCTTATGCCACAGATTATTGTATTACCCCATCATGAGTTATGCCCAGAAGGCACTGTTATTGAAGTTGAAACAGGGGTTAGTGTTTGTGATGCGCTACTGGCTAATCATGTTGAGATCGAGCACGCTTGTGAGATGTCAAATGCTTGTACAACTTGCCACATCTATGTGCGCGAAGGTTTTGATGCTATCGAAGAATCTGATGAAACCGAAGATGATTTGCTTGATAAAGCTTGGGGTTTAGACCCAGACTCTCGCCTATCTTGTCAGGCGATTGTTAATGACACTGATTTAGTAATAGAGATCCCGAAATACACAATCAATCAAGTCAGTGAGAATCACTAAAACTTAAGATATTTAGAAATAAAGCCTTGCTTCTTTTTAGGTGGGCCAAATTTTTCAACCACATCTTCTGGCTTGGTTTTTGATAACAACCATTGTGGTATCGGTGGATGTTCGCTACTACCACAAGATTTTCCTAAATTTTTAGGATGGAAAATCTTAACAAAAGTCGGCTTTTCTAAATCATTAGTATAAACAATACCGCAGTAGCGCTCTTGATGCTCCTCAGTGAGAATAGTTTTGATATTGCTAATATCAGCGGTAAAACTAGTGGCATTCATTGTTGAGCTAGGCACGGCTTCTAATGTATCGTACAAATACCAGTCATCTGGCTGATAAATGAGTTTTTGTAGTAGGGCGTTGCAATCATCCCATTGCATGATGCCAATAAAACGCCCTTGAAATTCCTTGATATAGTCTGACATTAATTATTTTCAATATCTACTTCAAGCGATTGATAGCTTTGTTCTGCCTCAACCCACTGGCCATTTTTTTGAACATAAGCCTTAGAAAAGTGTTCCATGTTAATGGTTGGAATGGTTGGTGCCTTATCTCCCAACAATGCATCTGTCATGTGTTGCGTTGCGGAACGATAATTTAGCTTAACATCGACATTAATCTGTTCAGAATCGTTCTTGTTGTTGAATACAAAATCGTGCTTACTATGGCCTTTTGGTGGAATAGTGGTGTCTCGAACGATATGGTTGATTGCCCATGGATCATGCGTGTCATTGCCTTTGGCATCGACTGCCCAACTTTTAAAGATAACCGTTTTATCTTCATCTAAGTCATGGTGATTATCCAATTTTCCCGTTTCAAATAAAAGATTATTGTCACCATCTGTAATCGTTGCTTCAATCCAGATGTGACGAACTTGGGTTAAAGAAGTTGGAAGGTTATGACCTGCACCTGAATTAAACACATCAACACCAAGCTCAAACAACCCATCATTTCTTTGCTTTAAATCAACGGTTAACTCTGTTGCATTCTGTAAGCGCTTTCTTGCAATATCTGCATGTTGACGCTTACGTAGATTTTTAGGCGACATAATGGCAGAAATAATCGCATTACCACCAACAAACTCATGTGAGTGCACAATGCTTCGATCTTCAGTACCTAATGTTGAGGCTTTACCGCCTAAACGTACTTTCTTGTTGATAAACGTTTCAGGGCGTTTCAGTGTTTTAGCTATCTGAATAGCCACTTCAACTGAGTTCATATGGCAGTCCTGACAAACGATTCCATTTTGTGCGTAAGGTGATACTCGCCATTCGTCATAGGTTCTTTCAATCGGCGCACCATTTACAGGGTGAATAATATTATGACAATTGGCACACAAATTTGCTTTTGTGTGTAATTCTGAATACTGAGTTTCATGATAAGGCGAATTTGAATTTTTCAAAGGGCCGTACTTAATATGAGTTTCGGTATCAATGATGTGTGAACCATTACCATGCTCTGAAGTAATAGTATCATCTAAAGGAATAGCGCCAGAAATACTGTGACAGACATCACAAGTCACACCACGTGCAGCTTTTTCAGAGACACTAAATTCATTGGTTTTCTTGTCCCAACTGACTGTGCCTGTCAGTACACCGATTGGAGAGTGACAGCCGGCACAAAGTTTAAAGATTTTTCCATCAGTTTCATTAAGTCCTTTTTTAAATTCCGCTTGGAAAATTGGATCGTTCCAAGAGTTGGAATGCATAGAACCGCGCCAGCCTTCGTATTGCTTTGGATGGCAACCAGCACAGGTTTCAGGATTCTCGAAACTGTCTAATGTGGCTTTGTGATTATTTTTTGTACGAATTAGTGAGGGTGGAAAAGGGCGCTCAAGTGTGGGTTTGATGTCAAGCCCAGCAATGTCATTGTTAATACCGACTGATGCCGCATTAAGGCTATTAAATGCAAATAGAGCGAGCGTTATAGAAAGTGCAATTGTTAATATTTTTTTCATTATTTTTTCTCCTCAAGAGTAGGGACCAAGTAACTAGAATAATAAGCTACCGCTTCAATTTCTTCAGCACTCATGGTGTCAACAATACGACGCATGACTCTTTCGTTGTCATTGGTGCGCTTTCTATTTTTAAATTCTTTGAGGGTAGATATTAGGTATTGAGGGTGCTGATTAGCCAGAATAGGCACATCTAAATCAACCAGTGCATCGCCATTTTTTCCATGACAAACAAAACAAGCGGCTTGCCCTGTGTCGGCATTGCCATAATCATAAAGTTTTTTACCCAAGGTTAATAATGCCGTTTTTTCTGCCTCTGTTTTAAGGTGAGCAATGTTTTTCATAATTGGGGTTTTGATCTGTGATGCGTAAAAGGCACCAATGTGCTCTAGATCAGCATCGTTGATACCAAGCGCAAATCCTGACATCGTTGCATTGTATCTATTGGCGGCTTTAAAATCTTGTATTTGTTTGACAATATAGCCAGCAGGCTGACCTGCAAGTGCAGGAAAGTTAGGTAAAAAACTATTACCAGTAGGACCATGACAACCCATACAGCCCATAGTTTTTAATTTACCAATTTCGGCATCACCTTGGGCAACAGCAGAAAAATTTAACGATAGGCAAATAAGCCCAAGAATCCAATGTTTATTATTGAATGACATCCTCTCTCCTTTTAGAAATTCACTATCACAAAACCTCTATGATAGTGTCTCAACAGAAGAGAGTCAAACAAATAAGCAAGAACTAATATTGTCTAACCTAAAATAAAGTTTATTCAATGGTAATGCTTGGAAATGCGCTGATTGCTTTGTCTTGTTGAGTTAGCTTAGCAGATACTTTTCTGGCAATTTCTTTATAGATCTCAGCGATTCGACCTTCTGGATCTTTGGCAACAGTTGGTACGCCCTCATCTACGTCAGTACGAATTTCCATTTCTAATGGTAATGAACCTAAGAAGTTAGCACCCGCATCTTTAGCCATTGCTTCACCACCACCAACACCAAAGATAGCTTCTTCGTGGCCACAGTTTGAACAAATATGTAACGACATGTTTTCAACAATACCTAGAATTGGAATGTTGACTTTTTCAAACATTGCCAAACCTTTCTTGGCATCAATTAGCGCAATATCTTGTGGGGTTGTTACAATTACAGAGCCACTCACTGGAATCTTTTGAGAAAGTGTTAATTGCGT
>DNJI01000119.1 GCA_003489145.1 Gammaproteobacteria bacterium
AAAGTTACTCAAGCATCTGATCAATTTAGCTTAGGTGTTATTGTTTATGAGATGTTTGCGGGTCAGCTTCCTTATCAGGATAAGTTAGATAAGAATTTAACCGCAAAGAAATTATCACAGTTGGCTTATGAATCAATTTTAAAACATGACCCACATGTGCCAATTTGGGTAGATGGTGCGATTCATAAGGCCTGCCATCTAGATGATAAAAGTCGTTACGAGGCTTTAAGTGAATTTTTGTTTGATTTGGAACATCCAAATCCAACATTTTTAAAAACAGTGCAAACTGCTGAAGAGCCTGAGTTTGTACTTAAGAAATATAAAGTATTAGTTGCAGTATCTTTTGCAATTAATATATTTTTATTGTTATTGTTAGTGCGTTAGGAGTAGTTATGAAAAAAATAGTATTAATCGGAAATGGCATGGCAGGTGTAAGAACCTTAGAAGAGCTGTTTAAAATTACCGAAGAAAAATTTGATATTACCGTATTTGGTAGTGAGCCGTATGGCAATTACAATCGCATCATGTTATCTCCAGTATTAGCAGGTGAAAAAACCATTGATGAGATCATGATCAATGACTTAGATTGGTATAAAGACAATGACATTACCTTGCATACTGATAGCACGATTACTAGTATCAACCGTAGCAGTAAAACTGTGATTGATGATAAAGGTAATAGTTATGGTTATGATAAATTATTGATTGCAACTGGATCTAATCCATTTATTCTGCCAATTGAAGGCCATGATTTAGATGGTGTGATTGGTTTTAGAGATATTGCTGATGTCGATCAAATGATTGACGCTGCTAAAAATCACAAAAATGCTATCGTGATTGGTGGTGGCTTACTGGGTCTAGAAGCAGCTAATGGTTTGATGAAGCAGGGTATGAATGTCACTGTGGTGCACTTACTTGCAGACCTTATGGAAATGCAACTTGATTCTACCGCTTCACAAATGTTATTAACCTCTCTCAGAGAGAGGGGCATGAGTTTTAAGCTGGAAGCACAGACTCAAAAACTAATTGCCGATGATAGTGGCCGAGTAAAACAAATTGAATTTTCAGATGAATCTGCTATGGATGCAGACTTGGTTGTGATGGCAGTGGGTATTCGACCAAACTTTATATTAGCGCAAGAATCTGGTATTCATTGTGAGCGTGGTATTGTAGTTGACGACACCATGCTAACTTTTGATCCAAGTATTTATGCCGTTGGTGAATGTATTCAGCATCGTGGCCTATGTTATGGATTAGTCGCGCCATTATTTGAACAAGCGAAGGTTTGTGCTAATCATTTAGCAGAATATGGTATTGGTATGTATGAAGGTTCAGTCACTTCTACCAAGTTGAAGGTAACCGGTATTGATTTATTCTCTGCGGGTAATTTTAAGGGTACAGAAAATAGTGAAGATTTAGTTTTTCAGGATGTCGCTAGAGGTGTATACAAAAAAATTGTGATCGAAAATGACATAATTATTGGTTCAGTAATGTACGGTGATACGATTGATGGGTCGTGGTATTTTCAATTAATGAAAGATGAAAATAACATTGCAGATATGCGGGATCGATTATTATTTGGTCAAGCACATGTTGGTGACTCTGGACACGGGCCATTAGATATGGTTGCAGCAATGGATGATTCAGCAGAGATTTGTGGTTGTAATGGCGTGTGCAAGGGCGACATTGTTAGCGCCATTAATGAGAAAAATCTTTTTACTTTAGAAGATGTGCGCGCCCATACCAAGGCGTCAAGCTCATGTGGTTCTTGTACGGGTTTGGTTGAGCAATTAATCGCTACAACCCTAGGTGGGGAATACTCAGAATCACCAAAGAAGAAGCCAATTTGTGGTTGTACTGAAAACACTAAGCAAGAAGTTCATGATTTCATTTTTAAGAATGATTTTGATACAGTATTTGAAGTATTTGCCAAGATGGATTGGGAAAATGCAGATGGTTGTCACGTGTGCCGACCTGAAGTAAATTATTATTTATTAGCAGCTAACCCTGATTATGAAGATGATGCGCAATCACGATTTATTAATGAGCGTTCGCACGGTAATATCCAAAAAGATGGCACGTACTCTGTGGTACCAAGAATGTGGGGTGGTGTTACTACACCACTTGAGCTTAGAACTATTGCTGATGTGGTGGACAAATTTAATATACCAACCATGAAAGTTACGGGTGGACAGCGTATTGATTTATTTGGTGTGACTAAAGAAGATCTTCCTAAAGTGTGGAAAGATTTAGGTGCAGGTGGATTAGTTTCTGGCCATGCTTACGGTAAATCACTCAGAACGGTTAAAACTTGTGCCGGCGATACTTGGTGTCGATTTGGTACCAAAGATTCTATGGGTATGGGTGTTACATTAGAGAAAATGACATGGGGCTCATGGATGCCTCATAAGTTTAAATTAGCCGTATCTGGCTGCCCTAGAAACTGTGCTGAAGCCACTATTAAGGATTTTGGCCTGGTGGCAGTTCAGTCAGGGTGGGAGCTTCATGTAGGTGGTAATGGCGGTATCAAGGTGCGTGTTACAGATTTATTAACCCGAGTTGAAAGTGACGAAGAGGCGATTGAATATGTGGGCGCTTATTGTCAACTTTATCGTGAAGATGCGCTCTATTTAGAAAGAACAGCACCGTGGATTGACCGTGTTGGCTTGTCATTCGTTACTGAGCAATTAGTTGATGATGAGGCAAATAGAAAAGCACTACACGCTAGATTCTTAGTCTCTCAACTGAAAACACAAAATGATCCATGGAAAGAGCGCGCAGAAGGTGCACAAAACCATCAGTTTGAAGTTATTACACAATAATTATTAAGGAGTATTTATGTCAAGTTGGAAAGAGGTAGTCGCGTTGGATGATATTCCAGTATTAGGATCAAGGGTGTATCGCACAGATGATCAGGAAATAGCAGTTTTTCGTACTAGAGACGATAGTGTCTTTGCGATACATAATTTATGTCCACATAAGGGCGGCATGTTGTCCGAAGGTATTGTCTATGACCACAAGGTAACCTGCCCATTACATAATTGGGTTATTAGCTTAGAAGATGGAGAGGCGCAAGGTGCTGATGAGGGTTCAACAGCCTGTTTTGAAACTAAAGTAGAGTCAGGTAAGGTTTATATTAATTTATAAGCCTGACAAAGAATAAAAGTGATGATTTTTTTAAAAATGGTATGAGCCTTTAGCTGGATGTTTTTTGGGCTTATAATTGCCTTCAGCAACGGTATTTCTGCACGTATACTGACTTAAACATTCAGCACAAATAGAAATTAACTAGGATAGATCAATGTTACTCAATAGAACTCAAAAAAACCCGATTAAGATTACTGACAAAAAGATTGTCGAATGGAAATATGCCACCTGTGGTTATTGTTCTACAGGCTGTTCTATGGAAGTGGGGTTTAATAAAGAGAACCATGCGGTTTCTTCCAGGGGTGTGGGCGGAGCAGATGTTAATCGTGGCAAGTTATGTCTAAAAGGTATTATGGAGCATGAATTGTTTGCTTCAGCAGGCCGTGGCGATAAGCCAATGATTCGCAAGCACTGGCATGAAGAATTTGAACAGACCGATTGGGACACAGCGCTCGATGATGTGGCTGATAATATTAAAAAAGTTCAAGCTAAGTATGGTCGTGATTCTGTGGCGATTATTTCTACTGGTCAAATGCTGACCGAAGAATTCTACACCTTAGGAAAATTAACTCGTGGCTTGATTGGTACCAACAATTACGATGGCAACACTACACTTTGTATGGCATCAGCGGTATCTGGTTATAAGCGCTCATTTGGCTCAGACGGCCCTCCAGGCTGTTATGAAGATTTTGAACATACAGACTGTTTAATTGCCTGGGGTTCAAACCTACCTGAACAACACCCGATTATTTATTGGAGAATGAAAGAAGCGCAAGAAAAGCGTAAATTTCCACTTATTGTGGTTGATCCACGTGTCACCATATTTGCTCAGAGTGCAGATATACATCTCACCGTTACTCCTGGTACAGATATTGTTTTACAAAATGCATTGATGCACGTGATTCTGAATGAAGGACTACAAGATGAAGACTACATTAAGAAAAATACCAATGGTTATGACGAGCTGAAAGCGGAAGTCGATAAGTATGATCCAACGACTGCGGCTAAAATTTGCGGTATTGACGAAGATACCATTCGTGTGGTCGCCAGACTGTTTGCTAAAGCAGGCGCAGCAATGCAGATCTGGTGCATGGGTATTAATCAATCTACGCATGGATCTGATGGTGTAGTGGGCGTTAACAACCTGGCGCTTATTACCGGTAATATCGGCATACCAGGTGGCACTAGTTTGTCGATTACTGGTCAATGCAATGCGATGGGTACACGTGAATGGTCATCATGCTCAGGTTTGCCGAATTATCGTTTATTAGAAAACCCTAAAGACCGAGATGATATTGCAGATTTTTGGAATATTGATGTAGACTTCCTACCAACTAAGCGTGGTTTGGTGCAAACAGATATCTATCGAGCTATTGAAACCGGTGAAATTAAAGCGTTGTGGCTAATTGCCACCAATCCATTGTCTTCATTGCCAAATACGGCAAGAATTAGAAAGGCGATGGAGAAGCTAGAGTATTGTGTAGTGCAAGATTGTTACGAAGATACTGAAAGTGCACAATATGCAAACGCATTTCTACCCGCAGGTACGTGGGCAGAAAAAACTGGCGTAATGACCAATACTGAAAGACGAGTCAATATAGTACGCGGCATTATTGAACCACATGGTGATTCAAAGCCAGATTTTTGGATTTTCAATGAAATGTCTAAACGTTTTAATACTGAAGGAAAAGTAAACTTTCCAAAACATACTTTTGAAGTTTTTGAAGAAATGAAGGCTTTATCGAAAGGGCGTTTGTGTGATATTTCCGGTATGGATTATGACAAAATCGAGAAAAATCGTGGTATTCAATGGCCGTATACAGAAGAACAAGTTAAAAATGGAGAGGAGCCAGTAGCAGGTGGTAAGCGCATCTATACAGAGGATGCTACCTTTAGATTTGAGGATGGCAAGGCTAAACTCATACCATTGCCATTTGTTGATAATAACGAAGTACCTGACGAAAAATTCCCAATTTGGTTAAATACGGGCCGTTTGGTAGAGCATTGGCATGGTCGTAGTAAAACAGGAAAAGTGGCTAATAATAATAAATTTAGCCCGATTCCTTTTATCGAAATTAACCCAGATTTAGCGATTGAGATTGGTGCTGAGGATGGTGATTATGTACGACTGGTGTCGAGACGATCAGATGCAATTGTTATGGCTAAGTTTACCAATCGTGTGTCAAAGAGCATGGTATTTTTACCGTTCCATTTTCATGATTGCGCTAACCGTTTAACCCTGGGTTTATTGGACCCTTATTCAAGACAGCCAGCTTATAAGCAGCAAGCAATAAGAATTGAAACCATCGAAGATCAAAAAGCAGCGGCACAGCTAAGTATGGAAATGAGAGAATATTAGGAAACATATTATGTGGAAAGTTAGAGATGACGAACCAAAACACGCTTTTTTATGGGACAAAGAAACCAAAAAGAAGAATGTTTATGGTCATTCGATAGAAAAAACCAATGATGATAGTCCTCTGCGTAATCAGAGTTTAAATATTAATGGTGATAGCAGTATTGGAGAAAATCCAAATCGTTACAAGCAGCATGGTTTTTACTTTAATGCAGATAATTGCATTGGTTGCCATGCTTGTGAATCAGCCTGTAGTGAAAAAAATGACGTCCCTGATCATATAGCATTCCGTTCAGTTGGCTTTGTTGAAGGTGGCTCTTATCCTAATTATCAACGTCTTAATCTTTCTATGGCTTGTAATCATTGTGATGATCCAGTATGTTTAAAGGGTTGCCCAACACGAGCATATACCAAATTTGCAGAATATGGCGCTGTATTGCAGGACCCTGATATTTGCTTTGGTTGTGGTTATTGCACCTGGGTCTGTCCATATAATGCACCACAACTAGATCCTGTAAAGGGTCAAGTGAGCAAGTGTAATATGTGTGTGGATCGCCTTGAAGTGGGTCTACAACCCGCTTGTGTTGCTGCTTGCTTAGGTAATGCATTAGATTTTGGTGTGGTTGAAAGTGTGCCTGATGATAGGGAGCAAGCAAAAGTTTCTATTCCGGGTTTTCCAGATCCTAAAATTACCCATCCTAATATTCGCTTCCAACAAACTAAAGACACGCAGCGAGATATGACCAGACCTGATGGTATGCCAATTAAATATCACAAACAGGATAATGGTGAATTTAAATCTGTTGTCGATACTGACAAGCATTCATCTAAGCAATATTGGGGTATGCAAAAATTATTGCATTCTCATGAGAATGCGCACGCTATCTTTACCTTATGCAGTCAAGCAGCAATGGGTGCAACGTTATGGGTTATTGCAGCACAATTATTAAATTTAGGCGCAGTAAAATCAACCAGTGGCAATGGTGTAATTCCGATAATTGCTATGTTATTAATTCTATTAACTTATGGCTTGATTAAGCTTAATTTACACTTAGGCAAGCCACAATTCTTCTATCGTGGTTATTACAATCTACGATGGTCTCCAGTTAGTAGAGAAATTGCGGGCGTGACATTGTTTGTCATTGGTTTAATGATGATGCTATTTGTAGAAATAACAGGACTAAAGATCTTTGAATACGTTGCTTATGGGGTTACTGTCATCGGCTTTGCGTTAGGCTCGTACTATATGTACAAGCTTTATCGTATTCCAGCTAGACCATTTTGGGATCATTGGCAAACAGGCAGTGCTTTTTACGGTACAGCACTTAGTTTGGGTAGTTTGTTATTTGGTTTATTACTAATGCCATTTGGATTAAGCGATGCAGGTGTTATGCAGATTGCATCCATTGCATTGTTAGGGTTAGCTTTAGAAAGTATTGGACACATTGTTCATCGCCAAGATGTGAAAAAATTTGGCGAAAGTCAAGCCTCTTATTTTGAGCAAGTGACCACTTTTGGTAAAACTTACCAAATGCGTAATGCACTATTAGGAGTTAATATGGCTATCATGGTATGGTTAATGATGGAGCCAAGCGCCTTGTTATTTGCTGTGAGTTTTGTGTCAGTTCTAGTTTCAGCGTATTTGGGTAGGATTTTATTCTACGCCTTGGTGATTCCAACGACGATGCCAGGTGGTTTCTTCTGGAAAAATGACAAGTTCAAAGAACATGCAATTGAGACAGGATTATCTGATATGCCACAAATGGGTATCATGGCAGATCGCCATCATAAGTTTGATGTTAAGGCCTTGGTTAATGTGATTAAACAGACAACCTTTAAAGAAGTATTTATGCAGATAAAGTCAATTGTTAGAGGTGGTTAATTATTGACAATAGGTAGCGCAGTTTGGCTGTTGTAATGTGGCCATTCATAGCGAATAGGATAGTTTCTTCGGTAATCTTCAAAATTTCCAATATTTTTGATTGCTAAAGTGTCTTGCTTAAAGTCGTAAATTTCGTTTAACGTGTCTTTAAGATTGTCTTTTTTAACCTCTAAAACACCAGGATTAATCAAATTAACAATGCTTTTGTCTTGTTTGTGACCAGTAAAGTCACATAAAGCCTCATAAACCATAAAACTACCCATAAATTTAGCATCAACGGAGTGTCCGGCAATGTGCGGGGTGGCCCAATAGGCATTTTCTTGCAAGTTTTGGTTGATGTTAGGCTCGTTTTCCCAGCAATCGATGATATTAACCATCGTTTGGGTTTTTTCCCAAATTTTCTCTTTAATAACACCACCTCTTGCAGCATTAAAAAGGATGGTTTTTTCACTAATGTTGTGAAAATTTACCTCATTTAACAGTCGGTAAGAAGGATGTTGTCCGTCAAAAGTGAGTGGCGTATGAAAAGTAACCATATCAGCACTTAAAGCGCTGTCTAAATCGACAAAATGAGGTAAATTTTCAGTATCAGCGCGTGGTGGATCATTCAGTAAAGTTTTAATACCCATTAATTCAGCTTTAGCAGCCAATCTTGAGCCAACATTACCCACACCGATTATTCCCAAAGTTTTTTTGGTGTAATCAAAATCAAGCTCATCTGCCAAATTAACAATCGCAGTAATAACAAACTCGGCAACCGCCATTGAGTTACAGCCTTGTGCTGAAAAGAAAGTAATATCATTATCTTGAAGGTAGTCTTGATCGACATGATCGAGACCAGCAACGGTTGAACCGACAAATTTAACTTTACTCCCCTCTAACAAGGCCTGATTAACTTTGGTGCGTGAGCGTACAATCAGTACGTCAGCCTCTTTTACCACGGCTTTGTCGATACTCCGTCCAGGCAAAGAGCAAATCTCGCCAAAATCGCCAAATATTGTGTCATAGGCGTAGCATGCATCATCAATAACTAATTTCATAATGTCCAATCGATAGTTTGTTGGTTGTGCATTTTAAGGTAGTCATTGGTTTGTGAGAAATGTTTGCAACCAAAAAATCCCTTATGTGCTGAAAAAGGCGATGGGTGTGCCGCAGTTAAAACCAAGTGTTTGTTTTGATCAATTAGTTCAGCTTTTTTCTGAGCATAAGCACCCCACAACAAAAATACTAAGTTTTGTTTTTTCTCATTGAGGATATCAATCACCGTATCAGTAAAATCAACCCAGCCTGATTTGGCATGAGATCCAGGTGAATTTTTCTCAACTGTGAGTACGCTATTGAGTAGCAGCACTCCTTGTGACGCCCAGTGGGTCAAATTACCGCTTTGGCTAGGTGTAATGTCTAAATCCGATAAGAGTTCTTGATAGATATTTCTCAGCGATGGTGGGATGCTAACACCCTTAGGTACTGAAAAACTCAAGCCATGTGCTTGACCTTCGTTATGATAAGGGTCTTGCCCAAGGATAATGACCTTGGTGTTCTCAAAACTGCTGAGATCAAAGGCATTAAATATTTGATCTTGAGGTGGATAAATAGTTTTATTGTGCTCTGATTCGTATTCTAAAAACTCAAGCAGTTGTTGGTAATAATCTTGCTTAAAAATAAAATCAAGTTGTTGAGACCAATCGGCGATCAAAGCCCAGCCCACCAGAGTCTTAGTCTATAACCTAGTGTGGTGGTATAACCTACTTCAACAAATTGTATGCGACCTTCGGTATTGATAAAGAAACTACTGGGCGTACCCTTAACACCGAATAAGCGAGATAAAGAACCAGATTTGTCATTGATAATGTTGTCTAGCTTAAGGTTGTTTTCTTCAGCGTATTTTCTAATGTCATCATCAGAGCCTGATTGAATAGCAATGTTGAGTACTTTGTAATCTTCTGCTACGGCTTGAATATTGTCATTTTCTACAGCACAAACTGGACACCAGGTTGCCCAAAAGTGAATCAAAATACCTTGATCAGGTAAAGGGTTAGAGTTCATCACTTCACCGGTTAAGGTTTGAGAACTGAAACTGGGCGTCATGCCTTGAGTGAGATCTTGTTGTTGCCATGCACGGATGACAAAAATGGCTAAAATAACCATCATAAATTGCATAAGGGTTTTACGAGATGGGCGATTAATTTTCATGCTGAGTATTATAACTTAAGGACGACATGACAGATTGGATACAACGCTGGCAAGAAGGAAAAATTGGCTGGCATCGAGCACAGGTAAATTCTAAACTTGTTGAATTTATTACTTGTTTAAAGCTTAAGCAGGGTGATACGGTATTTGTACCCTTGTGTGGCAAAAGCTATGACATGGTTTATTTGCTTGAGCAGGGCTTTAAAGTAATTGGTGTTGAGCTTAGTTCATTGGCTATCGAGCAGTTTTTTAATGAAAATAACCTTGTTTTTACAATCAATCAAACCGATCAATTTACGCTGTATCAAGGTGAAAATATTACGTTATATTGCGGGGATTATTTTGCACTGGATAAGTCTGTATTGAAATCAGTTTCTGCCGTGTATGACCGTGCAGCGCTAGTCGCGCTAGCGGTTGATTTAAGAGCAAAATACGCACAGCATTTATACTCTATA
>DNJI01000085.1 GCA_003489145.1 Gammaproteobacteria bacterium
ACTGGCCCTGTTCACAAAGGTGTGATCAATCAATCAGGTTTTGATTTTACGGGTCACACAGAATATTTAGCCAATTTAAGCAACACCCAAAAAACTGTAATGATGCTGGCTACCGAAGGTTTGCGAGTAGCATTAGCAACCACACACATCCCTTTGTCTGATGTATCTAAACACATACAAACAGATTCACTTCAACAAACCATAAAAATTATTCACACTGCTTTACAAGGTAATAACATAGCAAACCCTCATATTGTCGTTTGTGGCTTAAACCCTCATGCTGGTGAAGATGGTTATCTTGGGAGTGAAGAAATTGAAATTATTAATCCTTTAATTAAACAGCTTAACCACCAGGGGTTTAACTTAACCGGCAGTGTACCGGCAGATACCGCTTTTACCCCGGATGCACTTAAGGGTGTTGATTGTGTACTGGCTATGTATCACGATCAAGGTCTGCCTGTACTTAAAACATTGGGCTTTAAGAAAGCTGTTAATATCACCCTTGGTTTACCCTTTATTCGTACTTCGGTTGATCATGGCACAGCGCTTGATTTGGCAGGTACGGGCAATATTAGTCTGGGTAGTTTGCACACCGCACTGGATTACGCACAAAATTTTATCGACAATCAGCATGCATAAGTCTTACACTACAACGACTGGGGGACACAAGGCGCGTAAACGTTTTGGACAAAACTTTCTAATCGATACTAAGATTATTGATCGTATTGTCGCTACCATTGCACCAAAGGCAGGGGATGATCTTCTCGAGATTGGTCCTGGGCAAGGGGCAATGACACTGCCTTTATTAGAAAAATTAAACCAACTTCATGTGATTGAGATTGATCGGGACTTGATTAACCTATTAGAATCTTTTGATAAAGACAATTTGATCATCCATCAGGGTGATGCAATGAAATTTGACTTAAGCACTCTGCCCACGCCAATTCGCGTAGTGGGCAACTTGCCTTACAACATATCCTCCCCTATCTTATTCCACCTGCTAGAAAATCGGTCCTTAGTTGAGGATATGACTTTCATGCTGCAAAAAGAGGTGGTTGAGCGCATGGTAGCAAAACACGGTAATAAAACTTATGGCCGTCTTAGTGTGATGATGCAGGCTTTTTTTGAGGTGGAATTAATCTTTATTGTGCCGCCAGAGTCATTTGAACCAGCACCAAAGGTTGATTCTGCGATTGTTTACCTTAAACCCTTGACTCAGTCTTTGGTTAGTGATGTGACTGTATTTAAAAAAGTAGTTAAGGCTGCCTTTGCACAACGCCGCAAAACTCTAAGAAATTGTTTAAAATCTCTACTAACACAAGAGCAAACTTCAATCGATTTATCACAAAGAGCAGAAATGCTCAGTGTGGCAGACTTTATTAAATTAACTCAAGATTATGAAAAACAACATTAAAGTAGACGTTCAGGTTATTTATTTAGAAGAGCAGTCTGATGTCGAGCACAATCAATATGCTTACGCTTACACCATTACCATTACTAATAATGGACAAATAGGTGCGCAATTACGCACACGCCGTTGGCATATTCAGGATGAAACTGGACACGTAGAAGAAGTAATTGGCGAAGGTGTGGTGGGTCATCAGCCGCATTTAATGCCTGGTGAGAGTTTTGAATACTCTTCTGGTACAATGATTAAAACCGTTACCGGACTCATGAAAGGCGCTTACGGCATGGTAAATGATGAAGGCGAGCTATTTGAAGCTGAAATACCTGAGTTTGTCCTCAGTGAGCCTTACACGCTGCATTAACCATGTCTGATTATTTGATTGGTGATATTCAGGGTTGTTTTGATTCACTGCAAGCCTTACTAAAAAAGATCAAATTTTCCATAGACAAAGACCGGTTATTTTTTTTAGGAGACGTGGTCAATCGTGGTGACAAATCATTAACAACATTGCGCTTTATTAAAGACCTGGGTGATAATGCCAGAATGATCTTAGGCAATCATGATTTTCATTTATTAGCTTGCTCCCTAGGTGGGTTAAAACCCAATAGTAAAGACACATTTACGGATATCATGCAAGCAGAAGATCGCCACCTCCTGATTGATTTTTTATTGCAACAACCACTGGTAATTAAACATAAAGAAGCACTGTTAGTACATGCCGGCATTCCACCCAGTTGGGATGAAAATACCGTATTGAATCAATCGTCAATTGTGGAACAACATTTACAAAGTAATGATGTAGGTGCGTTCATTAACAACATGTACGATAATCACCCTTATACTTGGTCAAATGACTTAAACGAAATGGATGCTTGTCGCTACACCATTAATGCCTGCATGCGAATGCGCTTTTGCAAAGCTGACGACACCTTAGAATTTGATCATAAAATGAATTATGACACTGCACCCGAAGGTTTTAAAGCCTGGTTTTTACACGACAACAGGGTCTTAAAAAACACTGATATCTTTTTTGGACACTGGTCAACCTTATCTGAGGTTAATCCTCCTAGAGGACTGCTGTTTGACGCTAGTCAAGCGCATGTTTATCCAATGGATCAAGGCTGTGCTTGGGGTGGTCAGTTAAGTGCAATCCGATTTGAAGACAAGCAAATATTCTCAATCAATTGTTAAATTTCAATTTGCCCTTCATACACAAACTGCGCAGGACCTGATAAAAATACGTGCTCATTTTCAGTATATTCAATCAGTGCATCCCCTCCCCTAAGGTGGGCCACGACAGTAGAATCTAA
>DNJI01000076.1:0-7602 GCA_003489145.1 Gammaproteobacteria bacterium
TTTGAAAATTTTACGAATTAACTAAATTTGATTAATTAAACACCTAATAAATACGTTTTTTTCCAGCGATTGATTTTATTACGCCAAATCAAAAAAATAACTCTACACTACCGCTACTAGAACAAAAAAACATTATTGGCATATCTACCAATTTAGTATTTTTTTAATTACTATATAATTCGTAACTGTTAAACATACGTTTAATAAAAAAATAATTAAATCAGGAGAAAACACATGAAAAAGATACTATTAAGCATTGTAACACTCGCATTGCTCACACTAAATGCACACGCAGCCAATCCAAAATTCGTCATTCAAATTAGTACAGATGATGCAAGAACGCAAAAAATCGTACTTAACAATGCAGCCAATTTACAAAAGTATTATGGTGCAGATAAAGTAGACGTTGAGATTGTGGCTTACGGCCCAGGCTTGGGCATTCTTACCACGGGCAATAAAAATGCCAGTCGTGTTGAAAAGATGGCCATGAGTGAGATTAAATTCAGCGCTTGTCAAAATACCATGAATGGCTTTAAGAAAAAGAAGGGTCATTTCCCAGCACTAACAGATGGTGTGAGCATCACGCCTTCTGGCGTAGTCCGCATTGGTGAACTACAGCAACAAGGCTATTCTTACATTCGACCTTAGGCTTAAAATTTTCCAATAAAAAAGGCGCTTTAAGCGCCTTTTTTATTATCTTTATTATTTCTCTAAAGCGATGTCTAGTACCTCGTCAATCCACTTAACTTTGATGACGTTTAATTCGCCTTTGATTTTGTCAGGCACTTCAGAAAGTTCACGCTCGTTATCATCAGGGATAATCACGGTTTTAATGCCGCCACGAAGTGCAGCCAGCATTTTCTCTTTGAGGCCACCAATCGGTGTAATTTCACCACGCAAGGTAATTTCACCGGTCATGGCCACATCGGCTTTTACTTTACGACCTGTGAGTACGGAGACTAATGCAGTGCACATTGCTGCACCCGCACTTGGGCCATCTTTTGGCGTAGAGCCATCAGGAACGTGAATATGAATATCTAGCTTCTCTTGAAAATCATCAGCAATGTCCAATTCTTTTGCTCGCGTACGCACAACACTCATGGCTGCTTGGATCGACTCTTTCATCACATCGCCCAGCTGACCGGTGTAATTAAGCTTGCCTTTGCCTTTGTAAGCAGTGGCTTCAATGGTAAGTAAATCACCGCCAACCGATGTCCATGCCAAGCCGGTTACTTCACCCACTTGATTGTGCTCTTCTGCCAATCCGTAGCGGAATTTTTTAACCCCTAAATATTTTGACAAACTTTTAGCGTTGATAATCGCTCTACTTTTACGTTTTTTAAGCACCACTTCCTTCACCACTTTACGGCAAATCGTACTAATAGTTCGACTCAAACTACGAACACCGGCCTCACGTGTGTAATAACGAATAATATCTAAAATAGCTGAATCTTTAAAATCAATCTCGCTGGATTTAACACCATTATTACTCATGGCTTTTGCCACTAAATGACGCTTAGCAATTTGCACTTTTTCATCTTCGGTGTAACCTGATAATTCAATAATCTCCATACGATCTAACAATGGCTGCGGCAAATCAAGTGAGTTGGCTGTCGCCACAAACATTACTTGAGAAAGGTCATAATCAACTTCTAGATAATGATCATTAAAGGTGTGGTTCTGCTCAGGATCTAACACTTCCAACATGGCTGAAGAAGGATCACCTCGGTAATCACTGGCCATCTTTTCGATTTCATCTAGCAAAAACAAAGGGTTCTTAACCTTAACTTTTTGCATTTTTTGCACAATAGACCCAGGCATTGCACCAATGTAAGTGCGTCTATGACCACGAATTTCAGCCTCATCACGCACACCGCCTAAGGCCATGCGCACATACTTACGATTAACCGCTTTGGCAATCGACTCACCCAGTGAGGTTTTACCCACACCAGGAGGGCCAACAAGGCACAAAATATTGGCTTTATTGTGGGTGACACGTGTTTGTACAGCCAAGTGCTCTAAAATGCGCTCCTTGACTTTATTTAAACCATAATGATCACCATCTAAAATCTTTTGTGCTTTCTTAAGGTCCTTGTTAATAATGGTTTTTTTCTTCCATGGCACATCGCATAAATTTTCAATATAGGTGCGAATAATAGAAGCATCCGAGGATTGAGAAGACATGCGAGAAAGTTTCTTCAACTCAGATTCTGCTTTGGCTTTAACAGCTTTAGGCATTTTTGCTTTGTTGATACTTACTTGTAAATCCTCAATTTCATTTTCTTCTTCAGCCTGACCCAATTCTTTTTGAATCGACTTCATCTGCTCATTCAAGTAGTAGTCTTTCTGATTAGACTCCATTTGCTTGCGCACACGAGATTGAATTTTCTTTTCGGCACTGAGTACATCGATCTCACCTTGAATAACCGCTAAGACTTTATCCAGCCTATCTTTGGCATGATCACCCTCAAGTAAGGATTGTTTTTCATTAAGCTTAAGGTTTAAATTGGCAATAATAACGTCACTAAAACGCTCAACATCGGAAATATCCTGCAATACTTTAAGCACTTCTTCAGGTATTTTTTTATTAAGCTTGATGTAGGTTTCAAAACTATCTAACGCCAGACGCATCATTGCTTTGACTTCAATGCTTTCATTAGACTCTAGGTTAAACTCACTAACCGAAACTTCGGTGTAGTCTTCTGCTTCAAAAAATTGATTAATTTTTGCGCGCTTAACACCCTCAACCAAAACTTTGATTGTGCCATCGGGTAGTTTTAACATTTGTAAAATAGTTGCTAATGTGCCTACTTGGTGTAAATCATCATTACCAGGGTTTTCAGTTTTTTCATCTTTTTGCGCCACTAAGAAGATGTATTTATTGGTGCCCATTGCTTGAGTGATTGCGCTAACAGAGGATTTTCTGCCGACAAAAAGTGGCATTACTGTGTGTGGAAAAACCACCACATCACGCAAGGGTAATAAAGGCACTCTTTCTTGGGTTAGATCAATTACTTCTGTTGTGGCTTCTGTTCCCATAGCAATTCAACACCTTGTTTGTTTAATAATTTAGATAGATAGTGGTTTGTCACGTTAATTTCAAGTACCCAAGCACCAAAATCATCCACCTTTTCATTGTGGATATAACCAATATTGTGGATTTCACTACGAATATAAGCCGATTGTACATCCAGTTGTATTTTGGCACGTGTCATCATACCACTAAGCTGTTCTGCCAATGCTTGATAAAGAAAATCAATGCCCGAACCTGCTTGTGCTGAGATCCATACACGATAAATTCTACCGTCTTTATCGCGATCCATCCTTGGCTTAAAATCGGCCAAACAATCAATCTTATTCATCACTAAAATAGTGGGGATTTTGTCGGCGCCAATTTCCAAAATAATATCTTCTACTTGACCAATTTTTTCAATATTGTATTCGTCAGATGCATCCACAATATGTAGTAACACGTCAGAGCGTTTTGTTTCCTCTAGCGTAGATTTAAAAGCATCAACAAGGTCATGAGGTAAGTCTTGAATAAAACCTACTGTATCGGCAATAACAGCCTCACCTGAGGCTGGTAATATCACACGTCGAATGGTTGAATCTAGTGTGGCAAAGAGTTGGTCATGTGCAAACACACCCGCATCAGTCAGCGTGTTAAATAAAGTCGACTTTCCAGCATTGGTATAACCCGCCAATGCAATCATTGGCAGTTCATTTTTAACTCGTGATTTTCGGCCTAAATCACGCTGTTTATGCACCTTGTCCAATCGTTTGGTAATATTTTTAATGCGTACAGCGATCAATCGCTTGTCTGTTTCTAGTTGCGTCTCACCCGGCCCACGCATACCAATACCACCTTTTTGGCGTTCTAGATGCGTCCAACCACGTACTAATCGAGTTGATAGATGGCGAAGTTGAGCCAATTCAACTTGCAGCTTGCCTTCAAAAGAATTTGCTCGCAATGCAAAAATATCAAGGATAAGACCAGTACGATCCATCACCTGGCATTCTAATGTTTTTTCAAGGTTGCGCTCTTGAGAGGGGGATAACTCTGGCGAAAAGATAACTAAATCAAGCTCAAGCTCTTTAACCATCTGTGCAATTTCATCAACCTTACCTGTGCCAATATAATATTGAGCTTTGGCCGAATTTCGATTAACTTGAATAGCTTCAACAATATCTAAGCCTGACGATTCGGCTAATTCTCTAAATTCAGATTTGGCATTGTGAATATTGCGCGTTGAAGGCAGTTCAACATAAACCAACAAGGTTCTCTCGCCCTGCCCTACGGCGTCTTTTTGACGATCAAATAATTCCAATTTTTATCTAGACCGGACTATTTAACTGGCTTTTTTAGATTTCTTGGCCGAACGGTACACCATTAACGGCGCTTTCTTCTTCTCAACCACAGCTCTGTCGATTACCACTTCATTGACATCGTCTAATGACGGCAATTCAAACATTGTATCTAATAACAAATCTTCTAAAATAGAACGTAAACCTCGAGCACCTGTTTTGCGTTTAATAGCCAGCTTGGCAATTTCTGATAAGGCTGTTTTTCTAAAAGTTAACTTAACACCTTCCATTAAAAACACTTCTTGGAATTGCTTAACCACTGAATTTTTAGGCTTTGTTAAAATTTGGATTAACGCGTCTTCATCAAGCTCACTCAATGCTGTTTGTACTGGTAAACGGCCCACCAATTCAGGAATAAGGCCATACTTGATTAAGTCTTCTGGTTCAATCAAGTCAAACAGATCTGTTAACGTTTTCTCTGTATTAAGGTCTTTCACATCAGCAGAAAAACCAATACCAGTCGCCTTTTCAACCCTTCTCCCGATGATCTTATCTAAACCACCAAACGCACCACCACAAATAAATAAAATCTTTGAGGTGTCTACATCGATGGTTTCTTGATTAGGGTGCTTACGCCCACCTTGAGGTGGTACTGAAGCCACTGTGCCTTCAATCAGCTTAAGCATGGCTTGCTGTACGCCTTCACCCGAAACATCACGGGTAATAGAAGGAGAATCTGAACGGCGCGAAATTTTATCAATTTCATCAATAAAGATGATGCCACGCTCTGCGCGATCTGCATCAAAATCACACTTGGATAATAAGCTTTTAATCACATTTTCAACATCATCACCCACATAACCTGCTTCAGTTAATGTGGTTGCATCTGCTACTGTGAATGGCACATCTAAAATACGGGCCAAGGTCTGTGCTAATAATGTTTTTCCTGAGCCGGTAGGGCCAATCATCAAAATATTGGACTTATCTAACTCAACATCGTTGGAAATGTAACCGCTTTGTAGACGCTTGTAATGGTTATAAACTGCAACAGAAAGCACCTTCTTGGCGTGGTCTTGACCAATCACGTAATCGTTTAAAAAATGCAATAACTCTTTAGGCGTGTAATCCCACTCTTGATGAGTATCTGTAATTTCTTTAAGTGCTTGTTCTTGTATTAAATCATGACATGATTCAATACATTCGTTACAAATGTAAACACCTGGGCCTGCAATTAAGCGATCGACCTCAGCCTTGGCTTTGCCACAAAACGAACAATTTAATTCTTCAATATCTGCTGCCATAGACTAAAACTCCTTAGCGTTTTGTAAGTACCTTATCAATTAAGCCGTATTCTGCTGACTTAGAAGCTGACATAAAGTTATCCCTATCAGTGTCTTTTTGAATAGAGGCAATACTTTTTCCTGTGTGCTTTTTCAAGATATTGTTAAGTTTTTCTCTAACCGTTAAGATCTCTTTAGCATGGATATCAATATCACTGGCTTGACCTGAAAAACCACCCAAAGGTTGGTGAATCATCATTCTCGCATGTGGCAAGGCAAAACGTTTACCTTCAGCACCAGCAGTTAATAGTAACGCACCCATGCTCGCTGCTTGACCAATACATAAAGTAGAGACATCTGGCTTAATAAACTGCATAGTGTCATAAATAGCCAAACCTGCAGAAACCGACCCACCTGGTGAATTAATATACAAGTGAATGTCTTTATCTGGGTTTTCAGATTCTAAAAATAACAATTGAGCTACAATCACATTAGCCATGTAATCTTCAACAGGACCTACTAAGAAAATAACACGTTCTTTTAAAAGGCGCGAATAAATATCATAAGCGCGTTCGCCTCGGGCAGATTGCTCCACCACCATTGGGATTTGATTTAAGTTTTGAATTGTCATTTATGTTTGTTGTGTTACTTCCTGAAACTTTTTATTTTTAACGGTAACAGCTGCCTTTTCTAAAACAACTTCTTGCACCATTTTTTCAACCACTAATAGCTCAACATGTGTGAGTCTGGTTGGATCCTCATTGTAGTAGTCTATCATTTGTTGTGCATTTTCGCCATACATCTGTGACATTTCTTCTAACTTAGCATCCAATTGTTCTTTGCTTGCAGTGAGCTTATTACTGCTCGCAACTTCACCAATCAACAAACCTAATTTAACACGGCGCTCGCCTTCTGTATTAAAGGCAGAGGCTTCTAGATCGGCTTGAGGTTGCATACCTTGTTGCTGCATGCGTTCTTGCATTTCTTGAAGCAAGTTCTGCGCCTCACTATCAATACTGGCTTGCGGCACAGTAAAATTATTTGCCGCTAACAACGCATCAAAAATTGCATTTTTATTCTCTTCTGCAAGACGGTTGTCAATCTCAACACGCATTTGCTCTTTCATGCTCTTTTTCAAGGCATCCATGTCTTTTTCGCCAAATTTTTCAGCAAATTTATCATCTAACTTAGGCGCTTTAGGAGAGGCCACATCTGTTACAGTGATTTCAAAAGTAACTTCGTTGCCTGCTAACTGTGGCGCATGATAATCTTTAGGGAAAGTTAAATCTAAGCTGATTGATTTTCCCGGGGCAACATCAGTTAGGCCATCTTCAAAACCCTTAATCATTGAGCCTTTACCCAATATCAATTGAAAGTCAGTTGATTTACCACCATCAAATACTTTACCATCCATAATGCCTTCAAAGTCAATCGTTACTTGATCGCCTTCTTTAGATTTACGCTTTACAGATTTATATTCAGTTGATTGAGTGATTAAACCTTCTAAGGTTTTTTCTTCATCGGCTTTGGTAATTTTTACTTTGGTTTGCTCGATTTTTAACTTAGAAAAATCAGCCACTTTAATCTTAGGATAAACTTCAAATTCAACCGTGTAAGAAAATTCCTCTTTGTCTTTTGAGTCTATTTTAGTAATGGTTGGTCGTGCTGCTGGCGTTACTTTTACCTCTGCCAATGCATCCACTAAAGTTTCGTTAACAATGTCATTCACTGCATCTGAAGTTGCATTATCACCAAACTGCTTACGCAAAATAGACAAAGGCACTTTGCCCTTTCTAAAACCATCAATGGCGACTTGTGAGGCCATTTTTTGCAAAACTGCATCTGATTTCTGTTTAAAGATATCTGCAGGTAATTTAACCGTTAATGATCTTTTAAGGCCGTCTAATGTTTCTAGTGAAGTTTTCATTTATTATAAATCCGATATTGTGCTTAAAAAAGAATGAATTATACCCGATGGGGTCGTATTTTCATGTGCAATAAAAAAGGCAGTCAGGAC
>DNJI01000076.1:7973-15333 GCA_003489145.1 Gammaproteobacteria bacterium
AAAGATTAAGTTTTAGTGTAGACCAGCAATGTATTCAGAAACTGCATCAATTTCTGTGTTGGTTAAACTCTTAGTGAAGTTAATCATCATGCCTTCATAGTCGTTAGCTCTGCTTGGTTTAGTCGAACCCGTTTGTGCATTGATTGAGTCTTGACGAAACAACTTAAGCTGCTTAGCCACATAAGCAGCATGCTGTGAACCTAATGCCGGAAAGCCTGCAGCCGGAATGCCTTTTCCTTGTGGGCCATGACAAGCAATACAAGCTGTTGTACCTGTGGACTTCTTGCCACCACGATAGATTTTTTCACCTAGGGCAATATTGGCATCTTTCTTAGCTACGCCTGGTGTCACCGTTTGTAAAGCATAATACGCAGCAATGTTTTGCATGTCAGTATCGGTTAATGGCGCTACCATTCCAGCCATCGTAGCATCTGTACGATCGTGAGTTTTAAATTCTCTTAACTGTTTCAATAAATAAGCTTGGCTTTGGCCTGCTAATTTAGGAAAACTTGGTACCACTGAGTTTCCGCTAACGCCATGACAACCAATACAAGTCGCCGATTTGGTTTGACCAAGTGCTGCATCGCCTGCCGCTAAAGTGTGTGTTGAGGCTAAAGCCAGTACTGCAGTAAAAATTAATGCTAATTTATTCACGGGTTTCCTTTTTGCAAAAAAATAAGCCGATATTATACTCAATATCGGCTTATCATAATATAGGATTTAAACTTAAATCCTAAAAATTACAGATTCGGTTTATAAAAACCGTCAGTAATTTATTTTCCAGATAGGAAATCTGCAATTGCTTGCTCATGGCCTGCAGCCATTGGCGCCATTGCATTCATTGTTGGGTCTACACGTTTGCCAGACTGAAAGTCTTTTAACTGGTCAAAAATCCAGCCAGCATCTTTACCCGCTAGTGAAGGGTACGATGGCACCATTGAGTTACCACCAGCACCATGACAACCTGAACAACCTAAATTGTTATACATTGCTTCGCCAGACGCTTGAACTGAAAACGAACCTACTGATAATGCAGCCGCTGCTGCTACTAATAAAACTTTTTTCATTACTCTCTCCTTATTTAAAAAAAATGACGCTTAGTCTCGCCGTGAACCTTTATATAATGATGTCTACTCCCACCACGAATTTTTTATTATACACCGTTTTCCATAATGCGCAATTCCTACCCTCAAGCCAAGTTTTTACTCTCATGCCCATCGCTCAAAGGTTGTCCGGACGACCAAGGCTTTGAGGTAATTTTTGCCGGACGCTCTAACGCTGGAAAATCAAGCGCTATCAATACACTCACTTTGCAAAATAAATTAGCCAAAGTATCACGTACACCTGGCAGAACACAACATTTGGTATTTTTTGAATTAGATGAAAACCGTCGTTTGGTTGATTTGCCCGGTTACGGTTATGCTAAAGTACCTGAACGCATTAAACGGCAATGGCACATTGACATGAGTGAATATTTTGAAAAACGTCGTTGCTTGGCGGGCGCAGTTTTGGTAATGGACGTACGTCGCCCACTCACAAAATTCGACCAAATGATGTTGGACTGGTGCGTCAGTATCAACCTACCCACGCAAATTTTACTAACCAAATCAGACAAACTCAAAAAAGGGGCGGCGAGCAATGCACTACTCAAAGTCAGGCGTGCTATTGAACCGCATCCTTATGTAGAGGTGCAGCTTTTTTCCAGTTTAAAAAAACAAGGTCTAGAGACAATTTGGGGCCGACTCAACACCTTCTTCGGCTATGTGGATTAATGCCAATCTAGCATCTCTAACCGCTCAAGACAGTGTTGTTCTGGCTAACAATCGACAAGTCTTAGCTTTTAAAAAAACTTGGAACCTGCAACGAGGCACCTCAGCACTCCCTCAGACTTTTGCTTGGAAACAATACCTACAGAACACTTGGAAAGCCATTAATCCCAACTCATCCAAGCGCCTTATTTCAGCCATCGAATCTAGAACACTCATCAATCAATCCATGACGCGCTTAGGTCAAATAGTTGATACTCGCCTACTAGACGAAGTGGTAAAAAATATGGATTATTGCCATGCGCATTTAATCAACCCCACGCAATTACTTGATTCACATCATCAAAATAGTGAGTTATTTAGCGCTTGGATGTTGGATTATCAGCAAACCAAATTGACGCTTAATGTGCTTGATGTCAATGACCTATCCACACTCATCTTAAATCGTGATCGTGAAATTAGCCAACCCTATCTTTATGGGTTTAAAACACTTACACCTGAGCAATCAGGTTTGTTTGCCAATATTGGCCATCAAGTCCTAAGCGCAAATCAGCCAAACACACACAGTAGCAACCAAACCTTTAACACAACCTCTGATGAAATTTTTCATGTTGCCACTTGGGCTAAGGATTTACACAGCAAACACCCAGAAAAACACATTGCCATTGTCAGTCCACAACTCAACAGTGAACACCATCAGATAAAATCAATTTTTGATCAAGTCTTCGACGATGTACTGGTTGGCACGGGACAAAAAGCCTACAACATTTCTCTAGGTTTGCCGCTGACTGATTACCCATTCATTCGGCACTTACTTTCAGTGTTACAGCTCTCTCAACAACTGCAAAGCAACCGCATTAGTACCGAGACCTTTAACGCCGTTATCACCTCGCCCTATATTGCTCACGCCCAAGTTGAGCAATCAAGCCGAGCATTATTGGTGAATCAAGTTTTATCTTGGTCACAAACACACTTCAAATTAAACCAACTTAGTCCGCATCTAATTAACACACCTTTATTGGATGCACTTATTAATAACATTAGCTCTAAAGCCGTAAGTGGCCGGCAAAAACACGATCAATGGTTGTTAAGCTTTAACACGTATTTGCTAGCTTGGGGCTTTGCAACAGACAGAACCCTCTCTAGTGTCGAATACCAATTATTTAACAAATACCAGCAAACCAGCTTGGGGCTAAATCAATTAGCCCAAATCAACGATAAAGTTAGTGCATCACAAGCCGTTGTCGATTTACAAACTTGGTTATCCCAAGTGATTTTCCAAGCACAATCTGCCAAAACTCCGATTCAAATACTCGGCAGTTTGGAAGCAGAAGGCCTGTATTTTGACGAGGCGTGGGTGCTCGGCATGACCGATGATTTCTTGCCAGCAGCGCTTAATGCGCCACGTTTTATTCCTAATGACATTGCCGCACAACATCAAATTCCTCACAGTAATTTTGAACTGATTGCCAAAGATGCCAAAGATACGCTGAACAACTTAATCAATTTATCTGATCAAGTGAACTTCTCTTATGCCAAAACTCACTTTGAAAGCGAGCAACACAGATCACCGCTACTGCCTTTTAATAACGAAATCGAAACACCCAAACAGCCACATCAGCCCGCCCTATTAGAAACCATTAACGATACTCAAGCCGCGCCACTAGTTGACAAGCAGGTGAGTGGCGGTGTGGGCATTCTAAAAGACCAAATGGCTTGCGCCTTTAAGGGCTTTTCCCATCGCCTTAATATCAAAAAATTTGACGCACCACATCTCGGCCTTAACCGTGCAGAGCAAGGAGATGTGGTTCACAAAGTATTGGAATCTATCTATCGACAAGTACAATCTTCTACTGATTTGATCGCTTACAGTGAAGATAAATTAAATCAGCTCATCGATACCGCCATTCAAAATGAATTAAAGCGTTATGGACGCTCCGGCTTTACCCAAATTGAGCACGACCGACTACAACAATTGATTCATAAATTCATTGCCACCGAAAAACAACGTGATGCCTTTAGAGTGATTGCCACTGAGCAAACCATTGAAGCCAATGTTGCTGGTTTGCACTTTAACACGCGCCTTGATCGTGTTGATGAAATGGACAATGGCGACCGCATTATCTTTGATTACAAGACCGGCAACTTACCAAGCAACCCTTGGTGTGGAAATCCAATCAAAGAGCCGCAATTGCCCATTTACGCCACCACCAATCCAGCTGATGGCATTGCCTTTATCAAGCCAGCAGCAGATAAAATTAGTATCACCGGTTTGGCTAGAGACAAAGACTCTTTACCTAAAAAAACTTCTGGGCAAAAGTCTTGCACCGATTGGGACCAACAGCTCAAACTCTGGCAACAACAACTAGACCAAACCAGCTTAGATTATCAACAAGGTGATGCCGAAGTGCTACCGACTAAAGGCGCTTGTGAATATTGTGAATACGATTCACTTTGTCGAGTTGTAAAATAACGCAATAATTGACAACTTCTTATCCTGAATTGCCTTAGCAATATTGCTTTTATCAAGACTAGCAATATCTATCGAACCCAATTGATCACACAGTTGCTTTATCGGCTCAACCTCAATACCCAACAAAACAAATATTGCAAGTAATTGCTCAAAACGCTCTTTGCGCCTGAGTGCATCGGTTCGATTAAAAAATGCCAATACCCCTTCTGCATCTTGCTGCTCTAATTGATCGGCAATCACTCGCCACTGACTCGTTAGTGTTGCAAGTTGTGTGTATTCCTTAGGGCATTTAATATGCTGACATAGTTGCTCAATGGTATCGACGCGCTCATTATGCAACCAAACAGCAAATTTAATCACTGGATTATAGGTATTCAAACGATCTAAAAATTCAAACTCATTGTCATGGGTTGTGTGTGCACTATGACTCAACATCGGGAAAACCCTTGCATCAGCACCACAAGCTGATAACACCTTAAAAAACGCCGACGGTGTTTCATAAGACAGTGCTTTCTCAAGCTCTTTAAAGACGCGTTCAGGTGTCAATGCATCGACCTCGCCTGAGGTGACCATGTCTTTCATCAATCGATGGGTTGAATGTGCTACCTTAAAGCCAAATACTTTAAATCGTGCAGCAAATCGTGCTACACGTAATACACGCACTGGGTCTTCACTAAAGGCGTCAGATACGTGTTTTAACAAGCCGTTGTTTAAGTCTTCTCGGCCGTTAAAAGGGTCAAACAATTCCCCATCTTTCTCAGCAATTGCATTAATGGTTAAATCACGGCGTGATAAGTCCTGCTCAAGTGTGACTGATTTTGAAGTATCAAATTCAAAGCCTTTGTAGCCTTTACCAACTTTACGCTCTAACCTAGCCAGTGCATATTCTTCTTGTGTACCCGGATGCAAAAAAACCGGAAATTCTTTGCCCACTTGACGATAGCCAAGATCCAGCATTTCGTCAGGCGATGAGCCGACTATCACCCAATCTTTCTCAGTGTTGTTGTCGCTAATGCCTAATAAGCGATCACGAACTGCACCGCCAACTAAATACTTTTTCATGGTTATGAAGAAGAATGGTTTAAATGCCCATATAATACACGAATGGATTTATCTAAATTAACGCCAGAACAGTTTAAAGTCACCCAACAGTGCGGTACGGAAGCACCGTTTACTGGCCAATATGTCAATCATCATGAGCAAGGTGATTACACTTGTATTTGCTGCGATCAAGTGCTATTTTCATCCGAAACTAAGTTTGACTCTGGCACTGGCTGGCCTAGTTTTTATGACATTGCCACGGCTGACAGTATCTCTTCAATCGAAGATAACGCACACGGTATGACCCGCGTAGAAATCAGATGTAAAAACTGTGATGCGCACCTTGGCCATGTATTTCCTGATGGCCCTGCACCCACAGGACAGCGTTATTGTATTAACTCTGCTTCATTAAAATTTCAAGCCAAATAACAATGCACATACACATTTTAGGCATTGCTGGTACATTCATGGGCTCACTGGCATTGATTGCCAGACAACTAGGCCACAAAGTTACTGGCCAAGATCAAGGCATATATCCGCCGATGAGCACGCAATTGGATGAGCAAAATATTGATTACACTCATGGCTATAACCTGGCTGACATGCCCAAAGCCGATGTCTTTATTATTGGCAATGCCCTATCGCGTGGCAATGAATGTGTGGAAGAAATTCTCACCAAGCAATACACTTATACTTCGGGTGCGCAATGGCTGAGTGAAAACGTCCTGCGTGATAAGTGGGTATTAGCCGTGTCAGGCACTCACGGCAAAACCACAGCGGCGAGTATGCTCGCTTGTATCTTAGAATACGCGGGCTACAATCCCAGCTTTTTGATTGGCGGTGTGGTTGAAGATTTTGGCGTGTCATCACGACTCACCGATTCAAACTTCTTTGTCATCGAAGCCGATGAATACGACACCGCTTTTTTTGATAAGCGCTCAAAGTTTGTACATTACCACCCAAAAACTTTAGTGATCAATAATCTTGAATTTGACCATGCTGACATCTTCGACTCTCTCAAAGATATCCAAAAACAATTTCATCACCTAATACGCACCGTGCCCAATGACGGCCTAATTATTCACCCACAAAACAACCAAGCCATCGCTGAAGTACTAAAGCAAGGCCTATGGTCTACTGAGCAGGCCTTGCCTACTCAGCAACTAACCACTACCAAAACAGGCAGTCATTTTGATGTTGAAGGGCACACTGTTAATTGGAATTTACTCGGTGAACATAATATGCAAAATGGCTTGGGTGCTATTTATGCAGCGCACCATATTGGTGTTCCATTTGATGTAACTTGTGAGGCGTTAAATACATTCAAAGGCGTAAAGCGTCGTTTAGAAGTTAAACATGAGACTGGTCATATTACTTTGTATGATGATTTTGCCCATCATCCAACAGCGATTAAAACCACACTTCAAGGCTTACGGGCTAAAGTGGGCACTGAAAATATCATTGCTATTCTAGAGCTCAGGTCTAACACTATGAAGTCTGGCCTTCACCAACAAAGCTTAGTTGATGCGCTTACCGATGCCGACCAAGTATTGATTCTAAGACCTGAGAATACCGACTGGAATATTGACGAATTATTTGATACAGATTGTTTGTTTAGTTCAGTTGACGATATTGCTACTCAACTTAGCCAAATTAACCAAGGTCATTTTGTGGTCATGTCTAACGGTAGTTTTGATGATATTTTTAACAAACTAATACCCAATTTACACTCTGGAGAGCACAAGTGAAGCCAATTGCAATTGCCCTTACTGGTGCATCTGGCATGCCTTATGCCCTTACCCTGCTCAAAGAATTGGTTAAATCTCAAGAGAAAATCTATGTGATGATTTCACAAGCGGCTAATACCGTGATCGCCATGGAAACTGACCTTAACCTAGGTAGCGACACCAAAGCCATTGAAAAAAATCTCACTCAATATCTAGGGGCTAAAGATGGCCAAATTGAAGTGTTTTCTAAAAACCAATGGACCGCACCCGTTGCTTCAGGATCCAACCCACCACGCGCAATGGTCGTATGCCCTTGCACCATGAGCACACTATCAGCCATTGCACATGGATCA
>DNJI01000042.1 GCA_003489145.1 Gammaproteobacteria bacterium
GTACGCCCTGCGGTTGAAGCAGGTGAAAAACTGGGATTTTTACCCGGTGATTTAACTGAAAAAATCGATCCTTACTTACGCCCTATTTATGATGCTTTGTATGAAATGATGGGGTTTGATAAAGTCACCAAGCTGTTAGATAAAAATATTATTGAGGTCGCACCACTTGCTTTTATGCGTGGTCGAACTCTGAATGAAGCTTTTATTATTTTGGATGAAGCCCAAAACACCACTACAGAACAGATGAAGATGTTTTTAACGCGCATGGGTTTTGGTTCAAAGATGGTAATTACTGGCGATGTTACTCAAATTGACCTTGCCAGACCAAGCCAGTCAGGACTGTTGCACGCCATGAAAGTGTTAGAAAATGAATCTAGGATTTCATTTTGTCATTTTCACTCTAGAGATGTTGTAAGGCATAAACTGGTTCAGCGTATTGTACAAGCTTACGAACTCTTTGAATAATCCGATGAAAATCATTGTTGGTCTTTCTGGTGGAGTTGATTCTTCTGTCGCCACACTCCTGTTATTAGAACAAGGCTATGAAGTCGAAGCCTTGTTTATGAAAAACTGGGAAGAGGACGACACTGACGGCGTTTGCACAGCAGAGCAAGATTTATCCGATGCACAAAAAGTGGCTGACAAACTGGGTGTTAAACTTCACACCATTAATTTTTCAGCTGATTATTGGGATGATGTGTTTGATCATTTTCTAAAAGAACACAAAAAAGGTCGCACGCCAAACCCTGATGTTTTGTGCAATCAAAAGATTAAATTTAAGGTTTTCTTAGAGCACGCAATTTCACTTGGTGCTGATAAGATTGCCACGGGTCATTATGCAAGAATCCATGAAGACAACGGTATTTACCAATTACAAACTGGGCTTGATAATAACAAAGATCAAAGTTATTTTTTACACTTACTCAACCAAAATCAACTCTCAAAGAGCTTATTTCCACTTGGTGAAATCAATAAAGATGAGGTGCGACGAATTGCCACAGAAAATGGTTTTGTCACCGCAGATAAAAAAGATTCAACCGGTATTTGCTTTATTGGGGAGCGCAATTTTTCAGAATTTTTACAAACCTACCTACCTAAACAACAAGGCGATATTGTTGATCAAGATGGTCAATTTATCAAGCATCATGAGGGTTTGGCGTTCTATACGATGGGTCAACGTAAAGGTTTGGAGATCGGTGGTGGCTTTAGTAACTCAGGCGAACCTTGGTTTGTTGCTGATAAGCGTATTGATAGCAATGAATTAGTGGTTGTACAAGGCGATCATGTCTTGTTGTATCATCATAATTTAAATGCCTCTGACCCACACTGGATTGGAAATCCCCCAATATTACCGTTGGCATGCACCGCCAAAATACGGTATCGTCAACAATCACAACTTTGCCTTGTTCACCCAACTGATAATGGGCAGTTAAAAGTAACTTTTGATCAACCACAGCGTGCGATCACGCCAGGGCAATCAATCGTTTTTTATGATGATGATATTTGCCTAGGTGGCGCTATTATTGAAAACAGAAACTAGCATATAACAAATAATGGATAAATTAAAACAGCAAACCCTTGCCCTAGCCTCCCTACTGCAAACCACAGCGCTGGTTGAGCAGCTCGCCTCTACTGGCACTTGCGATGGAAAAAGCAATAAAGCCAGTTTAAAAAGCCTTATAAGTAACAGCACCAAGGTTGATGAGGTGTTTTCATCGCCCAAAGACCTGTCTATTGGCCTCAGGGCACTGACTAAAGCTTTTGGAAAAAAGAGTAAATCCATGCAGAATGTTATTTTTTACTCGTTAGCGTTAATCAATCTTGAAAAGAAACTGATGAAAAATAAAGCGCTTTTGTCACAGATATCGGGAGAAATTGATTTGATTAAAAAACAAGAATTTTTTGAAATTTCTCACTCTAATTCATTGGCGCGCTTAGCCGAGCTTTATAAAACCACTTTGGGTGAGCTTAATCCGAGAATCATGGTCAGTGGTGAGCAACTTTATTTGTCCAACCAACACACCGCCAATCACATTAGAGCACTACTACTAGCAGGTATTCGAGCGGTTTCTTTATGGAAGTCACAAGGCGGTAGAACTTGGCAATTATTACTGAATAAGAAAAAGACACTTAAATTAGTAAACACTATGGACTTTTAGTACTTAAGACTTTATAATTACGCGCTTTACTAACTTCAATTTTTTAAATACGATGGCTAATTCAGCAGGTTCAAAAAAACGCGCAAGACAAGCAGTTAAACGCAACAAACACAATTCACAAATTCGCGCTAAAGTTCGCACATTCGTTAAGAAAGTAGCTTACGCATTAGACGCTGGCAATAAAGAAGAGGCTCAGGGCGGTTTTGGTGCAATGCAAAAGATGATTGACCAGGCAGTTAGCAAAGGTTTAATGAATAAAAATCAAGCAGCTAGAAAGAAATCTCGTCTTAACGCACAGATTAAAGCACTATAAACTAAAACGTTTACATTGCTATAATGAAGCCCTCGATTGAGGGCTTTTTTTATGGGCATATGAAACGGATTAACGAAGAAGATAAACAACTATTTAGATCAACAATTGATGCCAGCGCACCGATTGATAAAGACGGTGCTCGTAAAAATAATGCCTTAAAAAAACCAGCATTTACCGCGTACAGTTATATTGTTGATGCTAATCTCGATGGCTCAGAAATTGTTAGCTATTCAAAGAGCGGCGTTTCAATCAAAGTCATCAAAAAAATGAAACAGGGTAATCTTGACACTATGCCCGTTTTAGATTTGCATGGTCAAACAGTGGTTGAAGCTTGCGAATCGTTGTCAGCCTTTATGTATCACCACCAATTTGAGCCCTTTATTCAAATCATTCACGGCAAAGGTTATCACTCTGAAAATGGCATGAGTATTTTAAAAACCCAAGTAGTGAGTTTTTTAAGTCAACACCCGCAAGTATTAGCCTTTAATTCTTGCCCTGATAAAGACGGTGGTACGGGTGCGGTATTTGCACTACTAAAACAGAATTAACATGTTTAACATTGATGAAATCTACACAGTCTCTAACTTTTTATCACTGTGCAATAAAACCATTGAAAACAATATTCCTACTTGTTGGTTGCAAGGGGAAATTTCTAATTTATCTCGTCCTGCTTCTGGGCATTGGTATTTTTCTCTAAAAGATAATCGTGGGCAAATTCGTTGTGCGCTATTTCGCCTTAACCAGCGCAATATTAAATTCAACCCTGAGAATGGACTAGAAGTATTAGTACGTGCTGCGCCAACCTTATATGAGGCACGAGGTGATTTTCAGCTAATTATTCAACACGTTGAGCCTGTCGGTGTGGGCAACTTACAATTGGCCTTTGAGCAGCTTAAAACCAAACTCAAGGATGAGGGTTTGTTTGATGCTCAGTATAAGAAACCATTGCCCGCTAAAGTCAATACGATTGGCGTTATTTCTTCATCAAATGGTGCGGTTATTCGCGATATTATTAAAGTGCTCAATAAGCGTTATCCATTTGCTGAAATTTTATTATTCGATTCCGTTGTACAAGGTGAAGGCTCGGCAGAAAAATTAACTCAAGCTATCAAGGCGGCTGATCTGTCAAATCGATGTGATGTGTTAATTTTGGCGCGAGGTGGTGGTTCTTTAGAGGACTTGTGGGCTTTTAATGAAGAAGTACTAGCCAGAGCAATATTCGCTGCTAAAACGCCAATTATCAGTGCTGTTGGTCATGAGACTGATACCACCATTGCAGATTTTGTGGCAGATGTACGTGCACCAACGCCAAGTGCTGCTGCTATGTTGGCAACACCAGATCGTTTAGAGCTATTGAATAAGTTGAATAAACTAAATAATAACTTAACCCAGCTTAGTCAACAAGTATTAGAGCGATACCAATCTCAACTCCAGCAATTAAGCTTAAGCACCCCAAACTTAACTCGACAACTTAATTTATTTTCACAAAGACTCGATGGCTTAAACACGCATCTAAATTATCAGATGAAATCATTGGTGGGTTTAAATAAAAGCAAAATTAGCACTCTGTTTGAGCAGTTAAAACAACATTCCCCTAGCACTAGAATTAGCCACAACCAGCAGCTGAATTATTTAGCCAAAACACAACTTAAGCAAGGCATTCAACGGCTTGTTGTTCAGCATAAAAATACACTAAATGGCTTGCATGAACGATTAGAAAAATCCATCAACAATACGTTAGATTGGCAACAAAATAAATTATCCCAGCACGCGTTGGGGCTTAATCATTTGTCGCCACTCAACACTCTGTCACGTGGTTATAGTATTTCTACTATTCAAGATAAACAAGTACTGCATTCGACTACTAACGTTAAAATAGGCGAGACAATGACCACGCTACTTAGTGATGGAAAAATTTATTCCCAGGTTAAAAAAATTGAAAAAACTTAGCTTATTGCTTTTCTTTATCCCCACTATTGTACTAGCCAATATTCCAGTTAAAAATACTACAATACCCGGTGGTATTGCGGTGATTGATTTTGAAACCAATCACTCGAACCCAAAGGCGTTTTATAACAATATGCCTTTATACGTACAACACATCAAAGATCAGAGCTGGCAAGTATTGGTCGGTATTCCATTACTGGAAAAGCTCGGAAAAAAAACCATTAAAGTTCAGGACACCTCTACTCGATCATTTAATTTTGAAGTAACGGAACATGCTTATACCGAGCAATACATTACCCTCAAAGGTAAAAATAAAAAATACGTCAATCCTAACTTGGCACATATGGATCGTATCAAGTCAGAAAGACCTGTACTTTCAAGTGCTAGGAAAATATTTTCTACTGATGCTTTATCTGATGGGTTGTTCACACGCCCAGTCAATGGCGTAACCACCAGCCCTTTTGGGCTTAAGCGTTTTTATAATGGGCAGGCGCGTCGACCCCATACTGGGCTAGATTATGCAGGTGATACAGGCAGTCCTATCAAGGCACCTGCAAATGGAAAGGTGATTCTAGCAGGTGAGTTTTTCTTTAACGGCAATGCTATTTTTCTAGATCATGGGCAAGGGATGATTAGTGTTTACATCCATATGAATGAGCGTTTGGCTAAACAAGGTCAACAAATCAAACAAGGTGAGGTGATTGGTACCATTGGGCAAACAGGCCGTGCGACGGGTCCACATCTTCATTGGGGAGTTTATCTCAATCAGACTGTGGTTAATCCAAATTTATTAATGGGTAAGGAATTATGAAATCAGATGTGTCTTTATTGCGCAGATTAGGGGCAATTGCCTACGATATTATTCTAGCCTTTTCATTGGCTTTTTTTATTGTTGGCACCATACTTATTGTATTTTTTGATAAACAAGCTCAAACTGATTTATTGATGTTTGGTGTTTATTTAATCACCATTTATTTTTACTTTACTTGGTCATGGGTTAAAGGTAGACAAACGCTGGGCATGAAAACTTGGAAATTCCAAATAGGGCAAAGTAATGGAGATAACATCACGCACAAACAAGCTTTTGTTCGATTTGCATTGGCAACAATATCATTTGCAGTTGTTGGCCTTGGGTTTGTTTATCAATTGTTCAACAAAGATAATCTTGCATGGCACGACAAACACTCGAAGACACGACTGATAAAAAATTGATTGGTATCAATTTAGCTTATAAAAACCTGTGCTATAATGCCCTTATTATTTAATACAAAGAGGAGATAAAAAATGAGTTCAACAGTTGATAATAGCGCCAAAAGAGGTCATATTTTATTATTAAGCACCATGGTTGTCACCTTGGTCGCGCCACTGGCTTTAATCATACTTTCTTATATGGAGATTATTTCTGGCACTGCGCAGTATATTGCAGCATTTGGCGTAATCGCTTCTTTTATCTATATCATTGGTGGTGGTTTCTTGATGGCATTTCAAGATAAAAAAGATGGTGAAATGCTTACTAATGGCTAAATCTTAGTCATATTAAAATTGAGAAAACAAACAGTAAGGAATCCCAGTAAGGGAAGTGCAAAAAAGCCAAATCTAGTATTTGGCTTTTTTTATCAAAATTGGATTACCATTATTTTGATTGTGGTTCTAGCCACTTTGATACGTCAAAATTTTTTCATTAATCAGTTCCCAACTTCTTTAATCAACAAACAAGATGGCATTGACCAACGTATCCAAGCCAACCAAACATTGGATAAACAAAACGCCATAAAACGAACCGAACTCAAAGCAGAAACCGCGGCCAATATGGAGATTTTAGAATCTCAAGCACGTTATCGATTTGGACTGATAAAAAAGGGTGAAATTTACTACCAAATTACGCCGCAAAATCCTTGATCATACCTTGGGTATAATAAACCCATCTTTTTATTACTTATCCTTTAATGTCGATTGACCAACACTTTTTGATTGTGCCTGCTAGTGGTGTTGGATCACGTATTGGGGGTGATACTCCTAAACAATATCTAAAGCTAAATAATGGCCTGAGTGTACTCGATCAAACCTTAAAAACTTTACTGGACATTGATCAAATCAAAGGCTGTGTAATTGCCATTGCTAAAAACGACAATCACTTCGAACAATCGGAATTTTGCAATCATTCAAAATTACTCGCCACAGCAATTGGCGGTAAAGAGCGATTCCATTCGGTGATCTCAGCTTTAAACACACTCAGGCCTTTTGCCAATGATAATGACTGGGTGCTAGTCCACGATGCAGCAAGGCCCTGCGTAAAAACCACTGACGTGATTAACCTAATTAAGCAGCTTAAAGATCATCCAACGGGTGGATTGCTAGCCACTCGAGTAGTTGACACTATCAAACAAGCTGACAATATTCAGGTTGAAACCACCCTAGATAGGTCTAATCTTTGGCAGGCGCAAACACCCCAAATGTATCGATTTGGTGTATTATCAAAAGCCTTGGATAACATCATGAAAAATAATTTAAATATTACCGATGAAGCCAGTAGTATTGAAGCTTTTGGACTTCAGTCTATATTGATTGAAGGTAGTAAGAGTAACCTTAAAATTACCACGCCAGAAGACTTGGATTTGGCTAACTTTTATTTAGAATCAAACAATTAAATGAGCATTAAAACTGGACTTGGGCAAGATTCTCACGCATTTGATGTCACTAATAGCAAGTTGCTTATTTTAGGTGGTGTTGAATTTGATCACCCACAAGGTTTACGTGGAAACAGCGATGCCGATGTGATCTTGCACTCACTCACCAATGCCATCTCTTCTATCACTGGGAAAAATATTTTAGGCGCTAAAGCAGATGCACTTTGCCAACAAGGAATAACGGATAGCACTGAATATTTAAAGTTAGCACTGAATGATCTTGACGATTGGCATATTGAACACATTGCTATTTCAATTGAATGCTTGATACCTAAGATTTCACCAAAAATAGAAGCATTGAAAGTTAATATCGCAAAATTAATGAACACCCAAGCTAACAACATTGGTATTACCGCTACCACAGGTGAAGGATTAACCGCTTTTGGTCGTGGCGAAGGCATTCAAGTATTAAGCATTATCACTGTTTCAAAAGCGTGAATAGCTTACATTCAGTCTCTAACTCTAGAATTCAAAAAATTCA
>DNJI01000015.1:0-7392 GCA_003489145.1 Gammaproteobacteria bacterium
GGCAGTAATGAGTAAGTTGCCAATGCTGGCGCCTCATCAGTCAAGGTATAAATGATCTTAGTTTTTTGTGACATAGCTACCTTGTTTGTAAACGTAGTATTTTAGCATCCTCGCCATTTGAATAGTATTTTTTACGGCTGTCAATCAGGTTGAAACCGAGTTTTTGGTAAAACAAAAGTGCCGATTTATTAGATGCGCGTACCTCAATAAATATCGTATTAAGACTTAAGGCTTGCAACTGCTGACTTAAATAATCAAATAATTGTGTGCCTAAGCCTTGGTGTTGATGCTCTGGATGAATGCAAATATTAAGTAAGTCTACTGAATCTGGCGAATGTGTAGCAACAAAGTAGCCCAATACTTGATCGTCAATAATTAATAAGCTGGATAATGTTTTTGGGTTATTTAAGCTGTCAGTAAATTGAGCCTGACTCCATGGGGAATCATAAACTAAGCGTTCAATTGTTAAAACAAGGGGTATATCCCTTACAGTAAAATCTCTAAAGGAAGTATTGATACGCTTTGTTGTCGGTTTCGTTTTGGTAGAAATAACCCAATTCATCAAAGTTGCGCTCTAGTTGGACAACATCATCAACTTGCAAACCAATCAATACACGACCGAAATCAGCACCATGATTACGATAATGGAATAAAGAAATATTCCAATGTATACCCACCTTTTTTAAAAAGTTAAGCAAAGCACCAGGGCGCTCAGGAAATTCAAATCGGTACAGTACTTCGTTATCAGCATCCGAACGACCGCCCACCATATAACGAATATGGGTCTTAGCAATAGAGTTGTCACTCATATCCAAAATATCAAATGATTGTGAGAGTTTGGCTATCAATGCTTCTTTTTCACTTAAGCCTTCACTAAGTGCCACGCCGACAAAAATATGGGCCTGTCTATTAGGCGCATAACGATAGTTAAACTCTGTGATGGCATGGTTGTCCAACAACTGGCAAAACTTTAAGAAGCTGCCAGGTTGCTCTGGAATAGTCGCCGCAATAATGGCTTCATTATGCTCACCCAAATCAGCACGTTCTGAGATATAACGCAGACGATCAAAGTTAACATTGGCACCTGAGACAATAGAAACCAAATTCTCATTTTCAATATTATTTTGTTCGACGTATTTCTTTACCCCTGCTGTGGCCAAGGCACCTGCAGGCTCTGCAATAGAGCGCACGTCTTCGTAGATGTCTTTAATAGCGGCGCAAATTTCATCATTACTCACTAACACCACTTCATCTACCACTGCTTTGACAATTGGATAGGTTTGTTCGCCAATTTGCTTGACCGCTACACCGTCGGCAAAACGACCAACATCGGGCAATACAATGCGCTTACCTTGTTTAAGGGCTTGATAAAGTGTTGGCGAGTCTTCTGGTTCAACACCAATCACTTGGATGTTTGGCGCATAGTGCTTAATGTAAGTCGCTATACCGGCAATAAGACCGCCGCCGCCCACAGGAACAAAGACTTTATCCATGCTTGGAAGTTGTTCTAATAGTTCTTTAGCAATGGTTGCCTGCCCTGCCATGACTTCAATATCATCGTACGGATGGATAAACACCAAATCTTGAGCTTGCTCTAATTGTTTGGCATATTGATAGGCATCATCATACACATCGCCATGAAGCACAACTTTTCCGCCTAATTGCTCGACCGCATTAACTTTAATTTTGGGGGTGGACAGTGGCATCACAATCACTGATTCAATACCGAGCTTAGTAGCAGACAACGCCACACCTTGGGCATGATTACCAGCACTTGATGCTACCACCCCTTTGGCTGCTTGTTCTTTGGTTAAACCGGAGATTTTTTGATAAGCACCTCTTAACTTAAAGGCATGAATAACTAATTCGTCTTCTCGTTTAAGATAGATGTTGTTTTTACTGCGCTCGCTGAGTTGATGCGCTAAGCTCAGTGGCGTAACGCTGGCAACGTCATAAACGCGGGTGTTATCGGCTAAATCAACAATGCTTTGCATGTAGTTCCTTTAAGTAATCAACCGTTACATAAGTGGCGTCAGTAGCATCACCTTCAATTAATGTAAAAGGCTTGTTTGGTTCGCCTAAATTATTCAGGATAACGATTGCCTCATCAAACTGGTGAGACTCAGTATATTCGTTAGTGGTGATTAATGTTTTTAAATTTGCATCGGTTGCTGAAACAATGCCATTACGTGAATCTTCAAAAGCGAGACAATCTTTAGGCTCTAGATTCATTTGCTCTAATACCCAATGGTAGATATCACCCGCTGGTTTTAAATTAGGCACAACATTGCCCGCACCAATCACCTCAAACCAATCGAGTGCCTCACGCCCTAATGTATTGGCAATCAGCGCATCAACATTAGCAGGTGTGGTGGTGGTAGCAATCGCCATTCTTAAACCGGCATCTCTAGCCTCATGAAACAAACGCTCCACACCGGGTCTTAAAGGTATTTTTCCTTCATTGACTAGGCGCACATAGATCTCGGTTTTGAGCGCGTGGACGGATGCGGCAAAAGCATCTAAATCGTCACAACTAAAATCGGGCTTGTAATCATTGACATAATGTTTGATGCGTAATTGCCCACCGGTGACATCGAGTAATTTATGGTAAAGTTCATTCGACCAGACCCAATCTAGGTCTAATTCTTCAAATGCCAAATTAAAGGCGACCAAATGTCCATCACGCTCAGTATTTGCAAGGGTTCCATCAACATCAAAAATAAGTGCTTTTAGTGTCATAAATAATTTTATAATAAGAAATGTACGAAATAAATTGCTATTTTAAGTCACTTTCGGTATAAACATTATTTTTTTCATTAACAACCATTATGTCAGAACCTGATTTTCAAGATATTCCTGCTTACAAGCCTACCAAAAATGAAGATTTTATGAGTGTAGGGCAAATTGATCATTTTAAAGCTAAGTTAAGTGCTTGGATGAATCAGTTAATTAGTGACGCTGAATCTACCATTAATCACATCCAAGAGGATTCAAATCAAGTAGCGGATATTAACGACAGAGCCACTTTAGAAGAAGAATTTGCATTAGAACTTAGAACGCGTGATCGTGAAAGAAAGCTTATTAGTAAAATTGAAAAGACCTTGCATATAATTGAACTGGGTGATTACGGCTACTGCAAAACTTGTGGTGCAGAAATCTCTTTAGTGCGCTTAGAGGCGCGCCCTACGGCTGATGAGTGTATAGATTGTAAGACCATCGCAGAACGAAAGGAAGTCTAATTTTCAGCGTCTTTACCCTTGCTACTGCGTTAAAAATTCAGAATACTTAGTCACATAGATTTACTATGCTTCTTCGTATTCTGAATTTTCGCCTTGTAGCAAAAATAAATACTTGAAAATCTAATTAAATACTTGAAAATCTAGAAGTGTTGATAAGACGCGCAAGTCTTATTCAGCCCTTTAATATCTAAACCAAGATCTTTTGTAATAACACCAATTTTGGTTAGTGCTATGCCTAGATTTTTCTCAATTGTTTTTAAAGCCTCAACATACGTCTTCGGCACAGTAAAACACAGCTCATAGTCATCACCGCCCGCTAACGCAATGCACCAGTCCTGCGTGGTGTTAATATAAACACTCACCGGGTCTGATAATGGAATGGCATCTATATTAATAGTTGCACCCACCTTAGAGTGTTTTAGAATATGGGAAAGGTCTTGCTCTAACCCGTCTGAAAGGTCAATACAGGCGTTAGCCATACCTACTAGCGCTTGTGCTAAGCCTACCCTTGCTGTTGGTCGGTTAAATCGCTCTAAACAAAAATCTGAAGGTGTGCCACCCTGTTCGATTTGTTGCCAGGCATATGCCGCATCACCTAGCGTGTTAGAAACATAAATCAAATCATCGACTTCGGCACCTGATCGCAACAAGGCTTTGCCTGTCTCTACTTCCCCAATGATATTAATGGTGATACTTAAAGCACCTTTAGTGGTATCACCACCAATCAAATCAAGTTGGTACTCAGCTGCCAATTGTTTTAAAGCATCCGAAAATTCACTTAACCACGCTTCATTTAATTCAGGCAGTGTTAAGGCTAAAGTGAAATATTTTGGTGTGGCGCCCATTGCTGCCAAATCACTCAAATTAACGGCTAAGGCTTTATAAGCAATATCAGCAGCACTTGTATTTTTGGGGAAGTGTACGCCTTCAATTAGCGTATCAACACTGGTAACGATTTGGGTATTAGGCGTAGCATCAATGATGGCACAATCATCACCAACACCTAAACTAACCGAATGATAACAAGCCCAATTGAAATAACGCTCAATCAGTTTAAATTCATTCATTGAGGGTGATCTTGCATAAACGCTTTATCAATCTCACCACGTCCTGCATTGAACATTGAGCCAGAGCCTAACACCATTGAAACCAAAATAACAAAAAACAGAGGGACAACGCCCAGCAAGCTCAAAATCGAATCTACGATGCTTGTTCCATCCATACTAGCGGGTGCATCCGTATCGATAAAGAATGACAATGAAGTTGCAACAAAGTAAAACACGTAGGCGCCAATGATTAATTTGTAACGATCCAATGACAACTTCCAATGTAAATAGACTAAATGAGGTGCGTTTTCTTTGGCTCTTTTGGTTTGGAAAAATGTATAAACAATGATGTAAAACGATAGTGCAATAGCACTTGCAATTGCACCACCCATACTAAAACCCAGTAGCTTAATCATGCCTAGTGAAAAGAACAAATGCACTATCACCATATTGATAGTGAATAGCTCGTGTGGTGCTTTTGCGCTTTTTCTGTCTTCAGCGCTAGATTTAATTGTGGTTAGCATAATAAAGTTATACCATAACTCTTACCGAGCTACATATAGGCGTTTTCTTTTTGTGTGTGATCGGTTACATCCAAGATGTTTTTAATCTGCGGATAAATCGCTTTTAGTTGTGACTCCACTCCATTCTTTAATGTCACTTTAACTGAAGAACAACCTTGACAACCACCACCAAAATTAAGAATGACATCCATATCATCGGTGATTTCAACCAACTCAACAAAGCCACCGTGTGAAGCTAGCTGTGGATTAACTTCAGCAGCAATGGTGTATTTAATTTTTTCTGCTAAAGGTGCGTCGTCTTTTGGTGCTTCACCTTTAGCATTCGGTGCAGTAATGGTGAGCTTCTTAGTAGAGCCTTCTTCTTTTAAGGCAACTTCAGAGTCTTTTAAATAATCAAAATTACTCTCGTCAATAAAAGCATTAAAACCTTCATACTCAAATTTAAAATAAGTTTTACCTAAATCTTTAGAATAGCAAAAATTAAAAGTGACGGCAGCAGCTGGTGTACCGGCTTTTTCAATATCGACCTTTAAACCTAAGTCTTCCTCGCCTTGCTGGGTAAATAATTCGGCTACATAAGTTAGAGCTTCGTCAGTAATATCAAACATGGTTATCCTTTATTAAAAATAATATTGTCAATCAATCGGGTTGATTCTAGAAAGACTGCGCATAATATCGCAATTTTACTTGTATTATCAGTGATTTGCTTAAGGGTATTTGCATCTAGTGCTTCAAAATAATCCACTTTAAAATCCTCTGAAAGGGTATTTTTTGCCCTGTTAGTTAATACTTCGACCGGTGTATTGTCCAAATAATCTTGCTTGGCTTGAAGTAATACTTGATATAAGCGAGGTGCGACTTTCCTCTCATTAATCGACAAATATTGATTACGCGTACTCATGGCTAGGCCGTCTTGCTCTCTAATGGTTGGCTGTGATAACAGCTTAATTTCTGGAAAATACTGATTAGCCATCTGTGTGATCAGCAATAACTGTTGATAATCCTTTTGTCCAAATATAGTCATATCAGGTTTTACAATCTCAAACAAACGATGCACTACCTGCACCACCCCATTAAAATGCCCTGGCCTAGAAGCACCACACAAGATATCGCCCATCTCACCAACTTTAATATCACTGTCTAAACCCTGAGGATAAATCTGCTCAATACTTGGGATGAATAAACCATCAACTTGATGCTGCTCTAGCAACACATTGTCTTGCTCAAATGTATTAGGATATTGGCCAAAATCTTCATTCTCGCCAAACTGTGTTGGGTTAACAAAAATACTTACCACAACTTTGTCAGCCTTTTGCTTAGCAAGCTCGACCAAAGCTAAATGCCCATCATGCAAACCACCCATGGTTGGCACAAAAGCGATGTGTTGACCTTGTAAATGCCAACTATCAATTGTGCTTTGAAGTGATTGAATTGTTGTATAAGTTTTCACGGAAATTTGCAACTAATAACTGTGTTCATCGCCTGGAAATGTTTGATCTTTTACTGCGCTGATAAATGCATTGACAGCACCTTGAATATCATTATTATCTTTTAGAAAGTTTTTAACAAATCTTGGCAAGTGCTTAGTATTAATCCCAAGCATGTCGTAGCTTACCAATACTTGTCCGTCACAATCAAGGCCTGCACCAATACCAATGGTGGGAATGCTCAATGCTTGAGAAACTTGCTTGGCTAACGCTGCCGGCACGCATTCAAGTACTAACATTTGCACGCCCCAAGCCTCTAAAGCCAATGCGTCGTCAATAATTCGTTTAGCGCTTACCTCATCTTTCCCTTGCACTTTATAGCCACCCATCTCAATCACTGATTGTGGCTGAAGACCCAAATGCCCACAGACTGGAATATTATTGGCTTGTAAAATCTCAAATGAATCTTTATGCTCTTGCCCACCCTCAAACTTCACCATCTGTGCGCCCGCATCAATCAAACGCTGAGCATTCGCTAATGTTTGATTGGCACTGTCGTAGCTATGGTAAGGCATGTCAGCAATCAGTAAGACACCTTGAATACCTTTTGCCACCGACTGAGTATGATAGACCATATCTCTCATGGTGACGCCAAGCGTATTTTCTCCACCTTGGATTACATTGCCCAGCGAATCACCTACCAAAATAACATCAATGCCACACTCATCAAACAACTGCGCAAACGAGGCGTCATAAGCCGTCAAACAAGTGATCTTTTCTGGAGATTGTTTGAAGGTTTTTAACTCGTCAATTTTCATAATTTAATCAACTCTGAAGTGTCTATTAGGTCAATTAATGCTTGTAGAGGGCCTAATACCGGCACCTTAAGATCCGACTCTAATTCAGACAATGGTATTAATACAAATGGTCTGTTCATCATTTCAGGGTGTGGAATGATTAACTGTTTTGATGCCACTACTTGCACACCGTAGAGAATGATATCTAAATCAATGGTTCTTGCGCCCCATTTTTTTTCTCGTACGCGGTGCTGCTTAGTTTCAATTTCTTGACACACATACAACAACTCTAGCGCAGTTAAGTGTGTATCTACTTGGCAGACGGCATTAATATAATCAGGCTGCTCAGAATCATCAAT
>DNJI01000015.1:7799-15904 GCA_003489145.1 Gammaproteobacteria bacterium
GCGTCTTTAATTTGTTGTTTTGGGTTGTTAAGATTAGAACCCAGTCCGATATAAGCTAACAAGTGATTAAGGTGCCAACATGCTCGCCATTGGCTAATCTTGTCAGTACATCTGGTGCTTTGCCAGAAGCAATGATAGTGGTTGTGTTTGATTCAGCTGCTTTTTTAGCAGCGAGTACTTTGGTGTACATACCGCCCGAGCCGAGGGATCCGCCTGTTCTGCCAGCGACTTGCTCAAGTTTTTCATCATCCACACGAATGGTCTCAATCAACTTAGCGTCGGTATTTTGACGAGGATCAGCATCATAGACGCCACCTTGATCCGTCAAAATAACCAGTTGATTTGCACCAACCAAATTAGCCACCAAGGCTGCCAAGGTATCGTTGTCACCAAATTTAATTTCATCAGTGGCCACGGTATCATTTTCATTAACGATTGGCACTGTACCAAAGTCTAATAAATTATTAAGCGTTGATGAAATGTTTTCATAACGATCAGCATTGGTGAGATTGTCATGCGTTAACAAAATCTGTGCGGTGTGTATATCGTGCTTAGCAAAAAGAGACTCGTACGTTTGAATGAGGCCCATTTGCCCTACCGCAGCGGCCGCTTGAAGCTTGTGAATATCGTCTGGGCGCTCATTCCAACCTAGGCGTTTAATGCCCTCGGCAATCGCACCGGATGAGACTAATATTACCTCAATATCTTGTTTAGTCAGAGTAACGATTTGCTCTACCCATGAGGCGATAGAAGTCGTGTCCAACCCCTTGCCGTCGTTGGTTAATAATGCAGAGCCAATTTTAATTACCCATCTTTGTTTAGTCATTTTCTTCTACTAATTGAAATAACCCATATACTAAATCTTTACAACCCAAGCCGTTGAGTGCAGAAATATTAAACACTTTGCCATCATAGTCAATGCCGTTTAAAAACTCTTTCACTATTTTATCCCTGTCACCCTCGGGTAATAAGTCCATTTTATTAACCGCTAAAAGTCTTGGCTTATCAGCCAAATCTTGGTCATATTTTCTTAACTCGTTTTCAATGGTTAAATAATTTTGCACAGGATCTGATGCATCAGCCGGCAGAATGTCTACCACATGCAATAAGGCCTTGGCACGCGCAAGATGTTTTAAGAACTCAAAACCTAAGCCCACACCTTCACTGGCATCTTCAATCAAGCCTGGAATATCGGCCATGACAATATGCGTGTCATTTAACGACACCACGCCCAAAGATGGGTGCAAGGTGGTAAATGGATAATCTGCTACTTTTGGTCGGGCACTTGAAATTTGCCTAATCAAACTTGACTTACCGGCATTAGGCATACCCAACAAACCGATATCCGCCATGATGCTAAGCTCAAGACCGATCTCCCTTGCCTCACCTGGCGTGCCTGGCGTGGTTTTACGTGGTGCACGGTTAATGCTTGATTTAAAACGTGTATTGCCTAAACCATGAAAACCACCCTTAGCGACCAACATGATTTGATCATGCTCAATCATTTCACCAATGAGTTCATCAGTTTCTAAATCGTATACTTTAGTGCCTAAAGGGATTTCAACGGTTAAATGTACAGCCGACTTACCGCGCTTGTTTTGGCCTTGGCCTGGTTGGCCATTTTTAGCTCTGAACAAACGGTTAAAACGAAATTCACTCAGCGTGTTAAGCCCTTCCTGACCGCGAAAATAAATATGACCACCGTCACCGCCATCACCACCGTCAGGACCACCATCTGGGATATATTTCTCTCGACGAAAACCTAAACAGCCTGCACCACCTTTGCCAGCTTCAATACGAATACTGGCAGAATCAACAAATTTCATGGGAACTCTTTTAAAAACCACTAAAATACAATGCGTGTATTATACCTTTTATCAATGAATCGAACTCTCTACAGCTTAGTCGGAACTTTACTTTTACCAATCATGGTATTACGTTTATTAATCAAAGGCTTAAAAACACCTGCCTATCGACAAAGAATTTTCGAGAGACTTGGATTTATCAACAATATCCCAGTACCGATTATCTGGGTGCATTGCGTCTCGGTGGGTGAGTTTAGAGCAGCCACTGTACTGATTGATCAACTAATTTTAAACTACTCTGATCATCGAATTTTAGTCACAACCACCACCCCTACAGGCTCACAAGCAGTACTTGAGCATTATCAAAGTGAAGTATTGCATTTTTATTTTCCCTTTGATTTACCAATCATTGTTAATCGCTACATTAAGCAAATTAATCCCGCCATTTGTATTTTATTAGAGACAGAAATTTGGCCTAATCTTATTCATGCTTTAAATAAAAACAACATTCCAAGCTTGCTGGTGAATGCCAGACTGTCGCAACGATCGTTAGAAAAATACCAAAAATTTGCACCAAATTTAGCCTGGAAAACTTTAAATAAATTCACAACAATAGCCACACAAAACCAAAACTCTGCCAATCGGTTTATTGAATTGGGCGCAGATACCAGCAAGGTTGTTGCAGTAGGTAATATTAAATTTGATCAAAATCCAGTTGCTGATAAAACCATTAGTAAAAATATACAATCCATTACCGGCAAGCGCAAGGTTGTGGTCTTTGCCAGTACGCATAAAGGTGAAGAAGCGAAAATCATAGATGCCTATCTAAATCATAAAGACAATATCGACGCCTTATTGGTGATTATTCCCAGACATCCTGAACGCTTTAACGAAGTCTATAAATTGGCACAAAAACATCAGCTTAACGTCATCAAACGATCAAGTAACAAGCCATGCAAAGATTGCGACCTACTACTAGGCGATTCTATGGGTGAAATGATGAGCTACTTTGATGTGGCGGATATTGTATTTATGGGTGGCAGCCTTAACAACACGGGTGGGCACAATATGCTTGAGCCTGCCGCTCTATCTAAGCCTATTTTATTTGGCCCAAATGTGTTTAACTTTGCTGAAATATCATCTGACTTACTAGAGAGGGGCGGATCAATTCAAGCATCTAACGCAGACGACTTGTTTAAATCTATTGCTGAATTGCTTGCAGATACCAAAGCAGCAAAAGCCTTAGGAAAAAATGCCAATCAATACTTTAAATCTCAACAAGGGGCAGTTGATAACTTGATCAAACAAGTTGAATCAGCCTTACACCCGTAGAATAAGCTTTACTTTAAATGTTGTCTAACAAACGCAGCTGTTCGTTGATCTGCATCTTTGGTTGCTAAATCATCAGCAAAAGTTCTCACGTGTACTGGCCTAAAGTCAAAACCACGGCCAACACCTGGATAAACGATTAGCTCAGCATCAACACCTCTGTTTTTTAACACATCAATACCGGCCATGATTGGGCGTATTCTTTGATATTGGTCATATTCACCAATAAAGACCATTGTCGGTACATTTAACTCATTTAGCTCTGGCGCATATTGGTAGATTTGCTTTACTTCAGAGGCATTAGGATCTTGCCAATGAGGGTAAAACGACACATAACAAGCAACTTGGCTTTGTTTTTGGTGCTTGACCAATGCTTTTAATGTCATATAGCCCCCACGAGTATGTGAAACAGTACAAATCTTATCCCCCATAATATCGCTACGTTGTAATAACACATCAATACCTTTTGCCACATGTTCTTCGTAAATATATTTATGCTCAACAGGGAAATTAGACTCCATATAAGTGCCAAACATATCTGGTGCTAACACAACAAACCCTCGTGCTGCTAAACGCTTAACTCTTGGCAAAGTCCAGCTGTCTAGCCCCCTACGACCATGCTGGAACAATATGGCTGGATACTTTCCAGGCTTCTCTGGTTTAAACAAAAACGCCTCAATTTCAACATCATCATCCATATAAGTAACTTCTTCCATAGAAACTTTATAATTCTGAGGTGTAGGAAGCTGCCCTTCTTTCCACCAAGCGTCATCCCACCAACGTTTATCTTTATCTTGCGGATAATTAACATCTACCCAAGGCATTGAAGGATGTACACCTGCTATTGAAAAAGTTGATAACAACAGCACCATAAAAAAATACGGAATATGTTTCATAAAATATAATAAATAAATAAAATAGTTTTAATTATAGCTTGAATTGTTCAAAATATCTTTAAGGAAAATACCAAAATGGGTTGTTGCAATACTAAAATCGATGAAAAAACACTGTGTTATTGTTTTAATATCAGTGAAAATGCTTACTTAGAAGCGTTAAAAACTGGAAAAGGCGCTGTTTTAAAAGATTTTGTCGTGTTTCAGACCAAGTATAGCTACTGCAACTGCGAAAACCTTAACCCCTCTAAGCAGTGTTGCCTAAAAGAATTTAAAAAACTAGAAATTTCAGTAAAAAACCAAATAAGGGGTTAGGCGCCTTCTTTCATATAGATTTCAGAATCATTGTCTAAAAATTCAGCCGATTTTTGATCCATCTCCACTTGAATTGCATTAATCTTAGCGATTTCTGCTTCATCCATGGTTTTAATTTCTTGAGTGATTTTCATTGAACAAAACTTAGGGCCACACATTGAGCAAAAATGCGAAGTCTTTGCTGCTTGTTTTGGCATAGTTTCATCATGGTACTTACGCGCCGTATCTGGATCCAAGCCTAAGTTAAATTGATCTTCCCATCTAAACTCAAAACGTGCTTTAGATAAAGCGTTATCACGAATTTGCGCACCCGGATGACCTTTGGCCAAATCCGCAGCGTGAGCGGCAATTTTGTAGGCAATAATCCCTTCTTTTACATCGTCTTGATTTGGCAAACCGAGATGCTCTTTAGGGGTTACATAACAAAGCATCGCACAACCATACCAGCCGATTTGTGCCGCACCAATCGCTGAAGTAATATGATCATAACCTGGAGCAATGTCCGTGGTTAATGGACCTAGTGTATAGAATGGCGCCTCGCCACATTCTTCTAATTGCTTATCCATGTTCTCTTTAATCATTTGCATTGGCACATGTCCAGGGCCTTCGATAAAGGTTTGTACGTCATGTTTCCAGGCGATCTTAGTTAGCTCACCCAAAGTCTCTAACTCGCCAAATTGCGCCGCATCGTTGGCGTCAGCAATACAGCCTGGGCGAAGACCATCTCCGAGAGAGAAGGTAATATCATACTGCTTCATAATCTTACAAATATCTTCAAAATGCGTATAAATAAAGCTTTCTGTATGATGCGCTAAACACCACTTAGCCATAATAGAGCCGCCACGAGAAACAATACCCGTAATGCGATTAATTGTCAGAGGCACATACTTTAAACGAACGCCCGCATGAATAGTGAAATAATCCACACCCTGCTCAGCCTGCTCAATTAAGGTATCGCGAAATACTTCCCAAGTTAAGTCTTCAGCAACGCCGTTAACTTTTTCTAAGGCTTGATAAATTGGCACAGTACCAATAGGAACTGGCGAGTTACGGATAATCCATTCGCGAGTTTCGTGAATATTTTTACCCGTTGAAAGGTCCATAATGGTGTCAGCACCCCAACGAATACCCCATACCATCTTATCAACCTCTTCTTCAATACTTGAACCAAGTGCTGAGTTACCAATGTTGCCATTAATTTTCACCATGAAGTTACGGCCAATAATCATTGGCTCAGTTTCAGGATGGTTGATATTGACTGGTATCACAGCACGACCACGAGCGACTTCACTACGAATAAATTCAGCGGTAATTTCATCTGGGATTTCAGCACCAAAACTCTCACCTTTGTGTTGGCCAATTTGGTCTTTGTAATCTTGCCATTTGCAATTTTCACGAATGGCAATGTATTCCATTTCAGGTGTAATAATGCCTTGCTTGGCATAATGCATTTGAGTCACATTTTGACCGTCTTTTGCACGTCTTGGTGTCTTTAAGAATTCAAACCGCAATTCATCAAGTTTGGCATTATCAAGACGTTCATTAGAAAAATCTGAACTCATGCCTTCTAGCATTTCAGTATCTGCACGTTCATTAATCCAGTTTTCACGGATATTGGATAAACCCTTACGTAAATCAATTTGAACACTGGGGTCGGTATAAACACCCGAAGTATCATAAACATGAATTGGCTCGTTTTTCTCAGCCAGCTCACCAATGGTATCTGTGAGTGTAATTTCACGCATTGGCACCTGAATATCAGAGCGTGAACCCTCAACATAGATCTTGTTAGAATTAGGGAAAGGTTTAATAAACGCCTCTTTGACGCTTGACATACTTGTTAAGGTTTTGCTTGTTTGGCTCATTGTTGTATAATTCGGTGAAATAACATAATAATAAATTTAAGATGACAATTTTAACCCATAGACCACGTCGCATGAGAAAACACGCATATACCCGTGAATTAATGCGTGAAAACACACTAACCACCGACGACTTAATCTTTCCTATCTTTGTCGTAGAAGGTGAAAATCAACGCCAAAGCATTGATTCTATGCCAGATATCGAGCGTTTGAGTATTGATCAACTGCTCATTGAAGCGGGTGAATTGGTAGAGCTAGGTATTCGAGCAGTGGCTTTATTCCCAGTAGTGTCGGAAGATAAAAAATCACTCGGGGCAGAAGAAGCCTTTAATGAAGATGGTTTGGCACAGCAAGCTGTTCGCGCACTCAAAGCAAACCATCCGGCATTGGCAGTTATTACTGATGTGGCATTAGACCCGTTTACCACGCATGGGCAAGATGGCTTAATCGACGATAGTGGCTATGTGCTGAATGACGAAACTACCGAGATTTTAGTAAAGCAAGCTTTATCACATGCACAAGCTGGTGCAGATATTGTGGCACCATCAGACATGATGGATGGACGTATTGGTGCGATTCGTGACGCCTTAGAAGAACATAACTTTATCCACACCAATATCTTGGCTTATTCAGCCAAATATGCATCAAATTATTATGGGCCTTTCCGCGACGCGGTTGGCTCTGCTAAAAACCTAGGCGAGTCTAGTAAAGAAACCTACCAAATGGATCCTGCTAATGCAGATGAAGCCATCCGAGAAGTGGGCTTAGACATTGAAGAAGGTGCCGATATGGTAATGATCAAACCTGGTTTGCCTTACTTAGATATTGTTCATCAAGTCAAACAGACTTTTGGCATGCCTACGTTTGCTTATCATGTGAGTGGTGAATACGCCATGCTAAAAGCTGCCGCTCAAAATGGCTGGATTAATGAACGCCCAGTTGTGCTTGAAACTTTGCTTTCTTTTAAGCGTGCTGGTGCCGATGGTATTCTAACCTATTATGCTAAGCAAGCTGCTAAGTGGCTGAAATAGAATAATTTATTTTAAATATTAAAATATAGTAATATTCTTATATAGTGTATAATACACCATTATCATTCAACCCTTACTTTTGAGTAATTTATTATGGAAAACAAATCACTTTTTGCAGCGATCTCTCTAACGATTGTCTTAATTTCAGGCTTCTTCTTTTACAACAATCAAGTTAGTCAGCTTGAAAATGAAATTACCAGTATTACTACTGAGTACAACTCAAAAATTAATGCCGCACAATCTGTCGTTAGCACTGAAAACAACACGGATACTTCTATTCTTGAAGATCTAAACAATCAATTGATTGATGCTCGATCTGCTCTGCAAGCAGCACAGAAAAAGCTCACTTTAGCCACGAGTAAATCTAGTGTTTTAAATGATGAAATAGTTCAGATTCACGATGCTCGTGTTGAAGTAAAAACACTTAAAGGCTCACTTAAAAACACTCAAAATTCATTACAAACAACACAATACGAGTTAAAAATATCAGACACGAAACTTGATTACCTTGAAGATTTATTCAAGTCGCAAAATAAACAAACCGTCACTAAAAATATTGCTCGTATTCATGAATTAAAAGATGCATCAACCGGTATTGTCGTCACCGGCCTTATTGTGCCGGCAATTGGTGTGGCGACTTTAATCTCCTACACAACGCAAGAAATTGACAACTACTGTGCCAACATCAAAAACACCATAGATTTGGAGAAAAAAGTATTTAACAAAGTAGTTTCGCTTGATGCCCAAATGCAAGAAAACTACCACCAGCAATGTGAAGTTAGCTTAAAAGATAAGGTTAAAAAAGGCATAAAGAAGCTTCAAACTGCTAAAAAATAACTAACTCACTCTGTTTGCGATTAAGTCTTCAAC
>DNJI01000079.1 GCA_003489145.1 Gammaproteobacteria bacterium
GACTTTTGGATATTGATGGTGTCTGCTGCTAAATAATATTGGCTTGAGTTAAGAGAAACATTACCTGTTAACAGATAGTTGTCTTTTTTGCTAATTTCACTACGATCAGCAAGTACGTCTAAACTTTCGGTATCAGTAGAGAGGATTTGTTTGGGAAACAGTAAAGTGCTCTTACCACAACTAAGCACTACCCCTTTTGAATTACCTTTGGTTGTCGCACTTGAGTATGAATTATTAATTTCTTTTTGTGCTATCTGAGGTTTTTCAACTAAGACTTTTTTAGGGCTGGCAAGTTTGTTTTGTTTTTTTACGTCTTTATTTTCAACTACATTGCCGCTATTGTTATTTGGTTGTTCGTCAACATCTTTTGCCTCATTCTTTTTTATTGGTGTTTTTGGGGTGGTATTAGTCTCTTCATCTTTGTCGTTATTCCAAAAAGAAAAAAAACTTGAGTCAGAAGGTTTGGCGGTAGATATTTTATCTTGTGATCCACAAACTCTATTGCCGCTACTAGTCATTTTGCAGTTGGTGTCTGCAAGTGAAGGTGTGCTTAAAAATAAAACAATAGTAGAAAGAGCTAATTGCTTTTTCATGGTCACGTCCTGTATCCCTAAATTTAAACATTTTAACACTATCTTGAGTATATGAGGTCTGTGTTTGTAGCGTATGACTTTTGGTGATTAATGGGTAAATAATCTTATAATTTTCAGGTTTATATTAGTTACCTTGTTAAGGCATAGTTTGGGTAAAATAACTCAGGTTTTATACTACATGGAAGCAATAAATGGCTTGGAACGACAACAATAATCAAAATCCTTGGGGCGATAATGGTCAAACACCACCTGAACTAGACCAGGTAATCAAAGATTTTAAAAACAAATTTGGCAATATATTCGGCGGCAAACAATCTTCAAATTCTGACACGCCGAACCTACCTTCGACAGGTGGATTGAAATACATCTTTATCTTGGCCTTATTAGTTTGGACTTTATCGGGTATTTATATCATTGATCCTGCTGAAAAAGGCGTGGTGTTACGCTTTGGCGCCTTCCAGGAAGAGACGGGTCAAGGCCCGCACTGGCACCTGCCATTTCCGATTGAAAGTTTAAATCGAATCAATGTTGAGCAAATTAGAACAGCACAGATTGGTTATCGTGATGCGATTAGTAATCGTCGTGGTGGCAATGTATCGTCTGAATCTTTAATGTTGACTAAAGATGAAAACATGATTGATGCAAAATTTGCAGTACAGTACAAAATTAACGATGTTCAGGCATACTTATTCAACGTCGCCAACCCTGACACGACGCTTCGTCATGTTGTGGAAAGTGCGATTCGTCAAGTTGTAGGTAAAAACACCATGGACTATGTTTTGACTGATGGTCGTGTGGCAATTGCTGATAGCATTAAAGAAAAATCTCAAGAGTTATTAGATATTTACCAAACAGGCTTGCAGATCACCACGGTGAACATGCAAGACGCACAACCGCCAGAACAAGTACAAGCTTCGTTTAGTGATGCGGTAAAGGCACGTGAAGATAAGCAACGTTTGATTAACGAAGCGCAAACTTATGCTAATGACATTTTGCCAAAATCTCGTGGTAAAGCGGCACGTATGCTTGAAGAGTCAAAGGCTTATAAATCAGAAGTGGTTTCTAAGTCTGAAGGTGAAGCAGCACGTTTTGGCCAAATTTTAGCGGAGTATGAGAAAGCACCTGAAGTCACAAGAGAGCGCCTATATCGTGAAACCATGGAGAAAGTATTGGCCAACACTAGTAAAGTTTTGGTTGATTCAAAAGCCAACAGCATGATGTATTTACCGATTGATAAGTTAATTGACGCTAAGAAAACACGTACTGAAGTCGTCATTCAAGAGGTACAGTCTGGGCAGTCCGATTCAAGCCGTGGCGTTAGAAATGTTTTCCGTAATAGGGAGGTTAGATAATGCAAAAGATATTTATAATCATTGGTGCGGCTTTGTTCTTAATCTTAAGTTCAGCACTGTATACAGTTGATGAAACCCAAACAGCTATTAAGTTGCGCTTAGGTGAAATTGTAACGGTTGAAGATACACCGGGTCTTAAATTTAAAACACCGTTTGTTAATAACGTGGTTAAGTTTGACAACCGCATCCAAACATTGGACGCGCCAGCAGAGCGTTTTTTAACCGGTGAAAAGAAAAATGTGATCGTAGATTCGTATGTCAAATGGCGTATTGTTGATGCGGAACAATTTTATAAATCAACTGGCGGTAATATAGCTAGAACCAATAACCGTCTAGCACAAATTATTAAAACCGGCCTTAAGAGTGAATTCTCTAAGCGTACGATTGCTGATGTGGTTTCAGGCGAGCGTAGTGAAATTATGGCTAATATTTTGCAAATGGCTAATAAAGACATTGTTGAATTTGGTATTAAAATTATTGATGTGCGTATTAAGCGTATTGATCTGTCTCAAGAAGTGTCTAATTCGGTTTATCGTCGTATGCAAGCAGAGCGTCAGCGTGTTGCTAAAGAGTTTAGATCCAAGGGTGCAGAAGAGGCTGAGATCATCCGAGCAGCAGCAGATAAAGAACGTACGATTATTCTAGCGAATGCTTATCGTGATTCTGAGATAATTCGAGGTGAGGGCGATGCGGTATCTGCCAATAACTATGCACAAGCTTACAATAAAAATGCAGACTTTTATTCATTCCATCGTTCGTTAGAGTCTTATAAAAAGTCATTTGGACAAAACAACGATATCATGGTGTTAAATCCAAATACGGAGTTTTTCCGTCACTTTAACCCAGAAGTTAAATAATTCAAAATTGAATTAGGATGAGTACTTGGCAATTACCTGAAGGCATAGATGAGCTCACTGGCGATCGGGCGCTAGCGTTTGAATCTATACGTCGTCAGCTTTTAGATTTATACGCTGACAAAGGTTTTGGCTTAGTGATTCCGCCAATGGTTGAATATGTTGAGTCGTTACTATTAACTTCAGATTCAGTTGATGAGAAAACCTTTAAGTTTTTAGATTCAGCCAGCGGCAAGATGCTTGGTGTTCACGCTGATATTACCCCGCAAATTGCCCGTATTGATGCAAAACGTGCCAGTAACGATGTTGAAAAATATTGTTATGTAAATGC
>DNJI01000014.1:0-639 GCA_003489145.1 Gammaproteobacteria bacterium
GTTTCCGCTTCCCACAAAAAAATTAAAGGACGTGCAATCCACCGATAAAACAAATAATTAATTTGACCTCGTAATACGTAAACCAATTTCATATTATTTTCCTTGGAATCAACCGTTTATAACTGTAATCATATCAAATAACGCTTTACACAGTCAACTTATTCAAAAAATCATCAATTTTGAAAATTTCCCAAATTTTGGAGTAATGATATGGGGGCAGGGCTTGCATTACATTTGATTTAAGTATCTTTTCATAAAAATACCATTTTTAGGCATTAAACCAGAGTTTTTAATGATTTTTAGAGGCGAAAAACCTTTCTATACCAAGACTTTAATGTGGTTTCGATTATTTCCTAATTTTTTAAACAAAAGTGGTTGTAAGTGGACTAAAGTGGTATAAAATGTTTATTTATAACTTGAGGAGAGTTATATTTAATCAATCATAAAAGAAAGGGGAAATCATGGAAGGAATCGCATTAGAAGTCATCTCATATTCAACAGCAGTTATCGTTCTTGCAATTAGCTTTGTTGCTGTTGTTTAACAAACAAAAATCTTGGGGAAGAGGAAATGTTCAGGGGGGTTCACAGTCTAACCGTTGACGCAAAAGGAAGGTTAAAAATTCCAACGCGTCATCAAGC
>DNJI01000014.1:1040-2977 GCA_003489145.1 Gammaproteobacteria bacterium
TGTTTGCTACTTTACCCTTTGGGTGATTGGCAAAATCTTGAGCGCAAGGTAAGTGCATTACCTTCGCTTAATATCCATACAAAACGCTTAAAACGTAAACTCATTGGTCACGCAACTGATTGCGAACTTGACAAAGCTTCTCGCATTCTAATCCCTGCAACCTTGAGAGAATACGCCAAACTTGATAAAAAACTAATTCTTAGCGGACAAGGCAACAACTTCGAATTGTGGGATGAAGATGCTTGGCATGAGCAAATTGAAAACCTTGACTCGCTCAGCAGGCAAGAAGAAGTCCCACCAGAAATTACCCAATTATCGCTATGACCTCTAATCATCACCAATCAGTGATGTTTACCGAGTCAATCGATGCACTTAACCTAAAAACAGGCGGTATCTACATTGACGCAACTTTTGGTCGAGGCGGACATACGCAGGGCATTCTAGATAAGTTAGACAAGTCGGGTTCGGTTATCGCTTTTGATCAAGACATCCACGCCGTTGAATTTGCTAAAGAAAACTTTAATGATGAGCGCCTCACTGTTATTCACAGTGCTTTCACTCATATGGGTGAAATATTAAGCGAGAGAAATTTATCCGGAAAAATCGACGGCATCTTGATGGATCTAGGCGTGTCATCACCACAATTAGACAATGCTGATCGTGGCTTTAGCTTTAATTCAGACGGTCCGCTGGATATGCGTATGGACCAAACTAGTGGCATCAGTGCCGCACAGTGGCTAGAAAATGCCGATGCAGTTGAAATTGCCAATGTCATTTATGAATTTGGCGAAGAAAAGAAAAGCCGACACATTGCCAGTGCGATTAAAAGAGTTCAGCAAGATCAAACAATTACCACGACTTTACAATTGGCCAATATTATTGCCGGCGTAGTTAGAACCAAAAAAAACAAGCACCCCGCCACGCGCTCGTTTCAAGCCATTCGTATCTTTATTAATCAAGAGTTGAAACAATTGGCTGAAACATTAGAACAAAGTATTGACGTATTAGCACCCGAAGGACGACTTAGTATTATTAGCTTTCACTCTATTGAGGATCGAATTGTTAAACAATTCATTCAAAAACACTCTAAACAAAAGCAATTACCTAAGGGTTTGCCGGTGATGAATAGTGACATTCAACAAACCTTATTTAAAGATTTAGGCAAGCAATTTGCCAGTAAAACAGAAGTGCAAAATAACAAACGCTCTAGAAGCGCCATACTGAGAGTTGCACAGCGCACTGCATTAAAGGAGCGAGCATGTTAAATCACTCCTTTAATATGACAAAGATTAATATTGTGCTGAGTCTAGCCATTGTTGTTTTGTCTTTCTATACGATTATTTGGCATCATCAAAATTATCTTTTAGAAGAGAAATCAAAGGTGATAAAAAATCAAAATCAACGAATAATGGCGATGCGAAAACAGTTATTAATCGAACATTCAGAAAAAATTAGTGGTGCAGAAATTAAGCAAAAAGCCTTGAATGCTTTACAAATGAAGCCAGTTGACCCGAAAAAAGTTCGGACTGTATTATTATGACAAGCAAACAGCCTAAACCAATAACGCTTTCAAGGGTGCAAAATTATTGGTATCGCCAAGGTATGATTAAATATTTCTTTGCTTTATTCTTACTTGGATTTGGATTTAGGATTATCACCATTAATCAACTCGATGCAGGGTCAAGTAATATTCAAGAAAAAGCCAGTCAACAAGCGGCTAAAGAGTTTGAGAGTAAGGCACGACGCGGTGATATATTAGATCGAAATGGTGATATTTTGGCTTCTAGTCGCATCTTAAAAAGAGTTAACTTAGACCCTACCCAAGTGCAAACACCCTTCATTCCAAAATTAGCTGAGGCATTAATGATGCCCGAGGCAGAATTACGCAGTGCGATTGAGAGAAAACTCAGTAGAAAAGCCGGTAGAAAAAATTTAGT
>DNJI01000110.1:0-3379 GCA_003489145.1 Gammaproteobacteria bacterium
AACAACGACCTTCGTAGCTATGTTGTCAAACAAGTACAAATTATCGATCCAAAAGTTAAAAGTGTTATTAATGAAATCATCGTTGGGCCAAACAGTGGCTATTTAAGCCGAATAAAAGATGCGGCCATTACGACACAAGTTGAAGTGCTTTTCCAAGACCAAGAAGTCTTTCATCCAACCCATGTGAAAGTGATGACTGAAAATCAAACGGTCTACTTAATGGGCAAGGTAACTAAACGTGAAGCTGATAAGGCAGCAACAACAGCGGCTAAAGCCAAAGGTGTGAGAAAAATCGTTAAGCTATTTGATTATTTAAAAACCCGTCCAACGACTGAAATTGAACGTGATCGTCAAAGAGAATTAAACGATCAAAAAACCGCTGAGCTTAAAAAACAACAAGCCGAACTCGATGCCAAAAAAGCGGAACTTAAAAAACAGCTTAGGGCTTTGGGTGACAACACCGAAGGCACGCCCTATTAATTAACCAGTTTTTTAATTGGTGTTTATGCCCGCTTGACGGGTGCAAATGAAAATCGATGCTGTTGCTCAATCGCACCATGGGTTTTTAAAGCCTCTAAATGTGCCTTGGTGCCGTAGCCCTTATGTTGGGCAAAGCCATATTCCGGATACTGTTTATCTAGCGCAATCATTTGTCGATCCCGAGTCACTTTGGCAATAATCGATGCAGCTGAAATAACCGGCTCAGACAAATCCCCTTTAATAATAGCGGTGCAGTTTTCAAGCTCTGGACAACGATTACCATCTACCAGTACTTGGTCGTATTGAATATTTAGATTTTCAACAGCGCGCCTCATGGCCAACATGGTGGCTTGCAAAATATTGATTTCATCAATCTCTTTAGGGCTTGATTCGCCCACCGCCCACTGACATTGTTGGGTAATTAATGCATACAATGTGTCGCGTTTTTTTTCACTGAGTTTTTTAGAATCGGTCAGCTCTGGTAGATCAAAATCACTCGGTAGGATGACTGCACCCGCTACCACGCAGCCCACGAGTGGGCCACGGCCTGCTTCATCAACCCCGATAATAATCAAATCTATAACGCCTTGAAACCAATATCAGTACGGTAGTAGGCACTCGACCAATCAATTTTTTTAAGTAGTGCATAGGCGTTAGTTTGTGCGTCTTTGGTATCGGAACCAAGTGCCGTTGCACACAATACCCGCCCACCACTGGTAACAACTTTGTCATCGTCCATCTTTGTTCCAGCATGAAACACTTTGGCATCATCACCATCAGCTGGTAAACCAACCACCTCTCCCGATGGGTAAGCATCAGGATAACCATTGGCTGCCAACACTACGCCCATCGCAGAACGATCGTCCCATTCAATGGTGGCTTGATTTAGCTGCCCTTGGGTTGCTAACAAACATAAATCTGCTAAATTTGATTTAAGACGCATCATAATTGGCTGTGTTTCTGGATCACCAAATCGACAGTTATATTCTAGAACTTTAGAGTTGCCTTGGTGGTCAATCATCAAACCTGCATACAAAAAACCCGTATATGGATTGCCTTCTGCTGCCATACCATCAACCGTTGGACGAATAACACTGTCCATCACGTTTTGGAAGATTTCATCAGTGACAATTGGTGCCGGAGAATACGCACCCATGCCACCAGTATTAGGGCCTTTATCACCATTATCACGTGCTTTGTGGTCTTGGGAAGTGGCCATTGGTAAAATATTTTTACCATCGACCATCACAATAAAACTGGCTTCTTCTCCAACTAAGAATTCTTCAACCACCACGCGAGAGCCGGCTTCACCAAAACGATTGCCTTCGAGCATATCGTTAATAGCCTCAACTGCTTCAGCTTGCGTATTGGCAATAATTACGCCCTTACCAGCTGCCAAACCATCTGCCTTAATGACAATCGGCGTACCTTTTTCTTCTACATATTTAACCGCTGGTGCTACCTCGGTAAAGACATCATAGTAAGCAGTCGGGATGTTATTGCGATCAAGGAAATTTTTACAAAAAGCTTTAGAACCTTCGAGCTGTGATGCATCTTGGGTTGGGCCAAAGATGGCCAAGCCTTCGGCTTGAAAGCGATCAACCACACCAAGCACAAGTGGTGCCTCAGGCCCAACAATGGTGAGATCTACTTGATTATTTTTTACAAAATCGATGAGTCCATTAATATCTTCTGAGCCAACATTAATATTGGTCAGTTTATTTTCTAACTGTGTGCCGGCATTGCCCGGGGCAACAAATACTTCTTCCACTTCATCAAACTTCGCACACTGCCAAGCTAGGGCGTGCTCGCGGCCGCCAGCACCAATAACTAAAACCTTCATATTTTTTACCTATACGTATTCTTCAATAAACTCTCTAAATTTCTTGTGCGACATAATCTGCGTACCATCGCAGTTAAACGACATAGAAATCGTTGAGTTAAATAAATTAATTACCGCTGAACGTAAGTAATAACCTTCTAAATTCCGTAAAGCAGGAATGTGTTCAATAATATAACGTAGCTCATCTTCATCCGTGAGTTGCTTCATACTTTCGTTACGCGTGTGGAACGCACCTTGCCACTCTTCTGATAAATATTCAAACGCATGATCGTGTTCAAGCATTTTATAATAGCGCTTAATCAATGCTTCTTTTTCATCCAGAGCAATCATACCAAAATGATTAAAAACGTAATCTGGCACCAGTAAATCTTCAGCCAAATGCACCTCAACGTTAAATGGATCAAACACCGATGAGGTTTTAATTTCACCATTGTTAAGCCCAATCACAATGCGATACACACCCGTAGACAACAATAAAAACAGGATAACTTCTAGTAGCTCATCAATGTTTTCGTCTACTAAATTTAAGGTGCGTTCGCGATTATAGACACTATCACGCAGGCTTCTATCACCCTTAACACTACGCATTAAGTTGTCATCAAAATAATAACCCACTAATGCATTCTTTTTATTCTTCCCAGTATTCATAGGCTAAATTATAGTCAATTCTTAAATGAATAATCGCTTGGGTTTAATGCTACCGTCTTCATCCGGCTCACCAATACCTAAAAACTGTTTATGATTGTCAAATAGTTTAATCACTTCAAATGAGCAAGGCTCGTTTGAAGTGATAGATCTGCCGTATTTAATATCGATTGTTTGTTGTTCATCTAGATAAAGGCTATCAATGTTTGGCAACATGTCTTGTGTGGCAAATATTTTTTTATCTAAGATCTGATAATCATCCGTGGCTAGTGATTCTAACTCTGAAAACTTAATCGTCTGGATTATATCAATATGTGCAAAACCGGTACGCCTTAGCTCAATCACGTGTGCGCCACAACCTAGCTTATTGCCAATATCTTCAATTAAAGTGCGAATGTAAGTACCTTTAGA
>DNJI01000110.1:3784-8577 GCA_003489145.1 Gammaproteobacteria bacterium
CGTGCTGGCCTGTCGATTTCAATACCCTGTCTGGCTAACTTATATAGGGGTTGTCCATCTTTTTTAAGTGCTGAATACATCGGTGGTACTTGTTTGATATCTCCAACAAAATGATCAACAGCATTGCGAATTTCTTCATCGGTCAAATGTTCAAAAGGTTGGGTTTTAATAACCTTGCCTTCAGCATCAGCAGTATCGGTAATCTGCCCCAACTGACCACGGACAAAATAACGCTTATCATCGGCCAACAAAAATCCTGCCACCTTAGTGGCTTGGCCTAGGCAGATTGGTAAGATACCACTGGCCAGCGGATCTAAGGCGCCTGTGTGCCCGGCTTTCTTAGCAAAGAATAATCGTTTGACTTTTTGTAAGGCGGCGTTCGAGCTTAGACCAGTGTCTTTATCAAGTAAGACAACACCATTAATCTCTCTGCCTTTTGGATTGCGCCTAGACATCTGGCAACGTGTTAAAGTTTAGACAACAAGTCTTCGATTCTAGCACCGGTATTCGGTGCAGGATCAAAGATAAACTTTAATGCTGGTGTATGACGTAGGTCTAGTTTTTTTGATAAGCGCGAACGGAAAAAACCACTGGCTTTGTTCAATAGAACTTCAACCGTTGCTTGATCAGATTCTGGTACGGTATAAAACACCTTAGCGCTACTTAAATCACGACTGGCTAAGACATCAGTCACACTAACAGCCTGCAATCGAGGATCTTTAGTTTCTTTTTTTAATAATAATACTAATTCACGACGAATCAGCTCATTAATACGCTCAACACGATAAGAAGGTTGGTCTGCCATTAGTTACAGAATTTTTATAAGCTACGTGCAGTTTCAATGCGTTCAAACACTTCGATCTGATCGCCTGGCTGAACATCGTTATAACCTGCTACACCGATACCACATTCAGTACCTGATTTAACTTCCTTAACATCGTCTTTGAAACGTCTTAGAGACTCTAGCTCGCCTTCAAAAACAACCACACTGTCACGCAATACACGAATTGGTGAATCCTTTCTAACCACACCTTCTTCAACCATACAACCAGCAATGTCGCCGAGCTTTTGAGATTTAAATACATCTTTCACATTGGCAATACCAATAATATTTTCACTCAACGCAGGGCTTAATAAACCACTCATGATGGCTTTTACATCATCAATTAAATTATAGATAATTGAGTAGTATTCAATGCGCACGCCTTCATTGTCAGCTGTCCTACGCGCCACTGCATCGGCACGTACATTAAAACCAAGCACCAGCGCATCTGAAGTGGCTGCCAAGTTAATGTCTGTATTGTTAATACCACCCACACCACTAGACACGACCTTAACACGCACTTCATCGGTTGATAATTCTTCTAAGGCTTCTACCAATGCTTGTGCCGATCCTCGTACATCAGATTTCAACAACACGTTAACCGTAGAAACATCGCCTTCTTCCATTTTTTGTAAGAAGTTTTCCATCTTCGATGCTTGTTGGTTTTGCAACTCAGCTTCACGATCACGTGTTTTTCTAAAGCTAGCCACTTCACGAGCCTTACGCTCAGATTCTACTACTAACACTTCATCGCCGGCATTTGGCACGCCTGATAAACCCAATACTTCAATCGGTGTCGATGGACCGGCCTCTTTTAATACTTTGCCTTGATCGTTAACAATTTGCTTAACTTTTCCATATTCTAAGCCAGCAATCATGATGTCACCTTTTTTCAAGGTGCCTGATTGCACTAAGATGGTTGTTACTTTACCACGACCTTTTTCAAGTCGCGCTTCTAGCACGGTGCCCTGTGCTGGGCCTTTGACCACTGCTGAAAATTCTAAAACCTCAGCTGTTAATGTAATGGCATCTAATAAGGCGTCAATACCTTCGCCCGTGTGAGCTGATACCGGCACCATCATTACATCGCCACCCCAGTCTTCAGAGATCACATCATGCGTTGAAAGTACTTGTTTGATCTTATCAAGATCCGCGCCTTCTTTGTCAATTTTATTGATTGCTACAATGATGGGCACATCGGCAATTTGAGCATGCTTGATTGATTCAATCGTTTGAGGCATTACACCATCATCAGCAGCCACAACTAGAATAACAATGTCAGTTGAATTTGCGCCACGAGAACGCATTTTTGAGAACGCTGCATGTCCCGGTGTATCAATAAAGGTAATAGCACCGTCGTTTGCTTGAACTTGGTAAGCACCAATGTGCTGGGTAATACCACCTGCTTCGCCATCAGCGACTTTGGCCTTACGAATATAGTCTAGCAATGAAGTTTTACCATGATCAACATGACCCATAATGGTGACCACTGGTGGTCTCAAGCTTTCATCACCAGTTGATTTTGATTGTTCGATCAACGTGTCCTCAACGGTTTCTTCCTTACTAGCAACACCCTTATGACCCATCTCTTCAACCACTAGTAATGCAGTATCTTGATCAATCACATCATTCAGTGTCACCATCACGCCCATGCCCATTAATACTTTAAGTACCTCTCCGGCTTTAGTTGTCATCTTCTGCGCAAGGTCTATTACTTTAATATTGTCAGGTACCGCCACTTCGTGAATCACTTTTTCAACTGGCTTTTGGAAGCCGTGCTGTGCCTGTTCTTCTTGAGTTTTTTGACTTAAACGTGTTCTGTCTTTTTTCTTCAGCTTTCGGTTTGGGTTGTGTCTAGCCACATGCAGCTGTCGACGCCCATTATTACCTGGAGCTTTGTGTAAACGTTTTGGTTTTTTATCTTCAGTAGCAGCAGGTGTTTTGGCCTTATCGGTTGTTTCTCCTTTTGCTTTTTGTTTAGCAGCTTCTTGTTGCTCTTTTTGTGTTTTTTCTTGTTCTTTTTGCAAACGCGTCATCTCTTGACGCTTGGCATCTTGTGCTAATAATTTTTCATCTGCATTACGGCCTGCATCTAAGGCTTCTTGCGCTTTAAGCGCCGCTTCATTATCAACAGAGACGTTGGCTTCAACCGCTGCTTTTTTAACACGTTTTTTCTTAACTTGAACCTTAACGCCGCCAGTGCTTGCGCTTGTTTTGGTGCTAGGCTTGCGTGAAACCGACATGCTAGATTTGCTGGTTGAGCGCTTTGACAAGCTGCCCATCAAAATTTTACGCTCTTCGGCTGAAATTTCAGAGTCTGCATTCTTGTTATTAACGCCTGCATTCGCTAGAATCGCAAGGACTTCATCTGGAGTCTTTTTCAGTAATTTAGATAACGTTTGAACTGTGTGTGCCATAATGCTTGCCTATTTTTTATTTGTTTTTAATTAAGTTCTTTTTTACTTTTACTTAATTAATCAAACCATCCTTCATTTTCTCTTGCGGTCATAATAACAGCCGATGCCACTTCGGTGTCCATAACTTGAATGTCTAATAATTCATCAATTGACAATTCTGCTAGATCATCTACCGTTGCAATATCTGATTCAATTAATGCTTGTGCCAAGTCTTCACTAACACCTTCAACACTCATCAATACTTCAGAAGATTCTGCATCACCTAATGCCTGTACTAACTGCGCATCAGAGGCACGCTCTTGTAATTCTTCAACCATAGACGTATCAAACTCTTCAATACTTTCTAAACTGGATGCATCTGCATCAGCAACTTCGTCAATACTACCAAAACCTTCGTCAATTAATACGCCGGCTACTTCAGAGTCAACCCCTAATTTCTCAGCCAATTTTTCGCTGGTCTTTTGGTTTTCTTCCGTTTGTTTATCATCTGCTTCACCAACGGACATAACATTAAGCTTCCAACCCGTTAAGCGTGAAGCCAATTTAATATTTTGACCACCACGACCGATAGCTAATGCCAACTGATCATCTTCAACCGCAATATCCATTGAGTTTTTGTCTTCATCAACGATAATCGCACTTACCTCAGCAGGCGCCATTGCATTGATCACAAACTGAGCAGGGTCTTCATCCCAAAGAATGATGTCGACACGCTCACCGTTAAGTTCATTAGATACCGCTTGTACGCGTGCACCACGCATACCAATACAAGAACCAATTGGATCAAGACGTTTGTCTTTTGCTTTAACCGCTAATTTTGAACGCAAACCAGGGTCTCTAGCACCGCCCATAATCTCAATCACACCTTCAGAAATCTCTGGCACTTCCATCTCGAATAACTCAACCATCATTTCTGGCACTGTACGGCTCAAGAAAATTTGCGCACCACGTGGGCTTGATTTAACTTCTTTAATATAAGCTCTTAGACGATCATTCTTACGCACTGATTCATTTGGAATTAGGTCAAATTTAGAAATCATGCCATCAACACCACCCATGTCAACATAGGCATTGCCTCGATCAACACGTTTAACGGTTACCATAATTACCTCGCCCACACGCTTTGTGTAGTCTCCAACAATCACTTCTCTTTCCGCTTCACGTACTTTTTGGATAATCACTTGTTTTACGATTTGAGCAGCAATACGGCCAAATTCTTCAGTTTCCATTGGCTCGCGTACAAAATCATCAACCGCTACACCGTTCGCATCTTTAGCATAAATGTGTAACTCTGTATCAAACTCAGTACCATCATCATCCACAAAGTTTTCACCGTCATCAATGACCATCCACTGTCTAAAGGTATTAAACTCACCGGTTTTTCTATCAATTTCAACATGCGCATCAATATTGTTGCGTTTCTTTGTTGCAACTGCTAACGCCTCTTCTAAAGACTCGAGCACATCCTCTTGCGAGATGTTTTTCTCATTAGAAATTGCCTCAACCATTAAAAATAATTCTTTACCTTCCACGTCTTTCTCCTGCTTAAAAGT
>DNJI01000110.1:8989-13873 GCA_003489145.1 Gammaproteobacteria bacterium
CTATTGTTAGCTTCACTAACACTACCGATTGCACCAACAAATTTTCTTTGCCCGTTGATTGGCCTAACCAATCGTAATTTAATATCGTGACCTAAAAAGCGCTGATAATGCCCAATATGAAACAAGGGGCGCTCTATGCCTGGTGATGATACTTCTAAATTGTACTGGCTTGCAATTGGATCTTCCACATCAAAAATGGCACTAATTTGTCTCGACACTGTCTCACAGTCATCGACACCAATACCATTCTCTGAGTCAATATAAATCCTCAAAGTGCTGTGCTTGCCACTGGCAACATATTCAATCCCCACGAGCTCGTAGCCCATGTCGTTAATCACCGGATCGATTAATGCTTCAATTTTGTCAGCAACTTTTGCCATTAATTTATCATCAAATAAAGATTAATAAAAACCCCCTAAAAAGGGGGTCGTAATTTTTTGGTAGCGGGGACAGGATTTGAACCTATGACCTTCGGGTTATGAGCCCGACGAGCTACCGTACTGCTCCACCCCGCACTAAAGGCGGCAATAATACGCTCTTATGGTGGTGTTGTCCAGTAAAAACCTAAGTTATTTCAAAGGCTTTACTAAAAATAAATCAATTCTTTAAAGGCCAGATTTAGAAACATGGCTTGCACCATGTACTTTAATTTTATAACCTCTTGCTAATAGGTGTTTGACGTAAAGCTTATTATAAGTAAAGAAAAACACAATATTTGCCAGCCCCAATGTCAATATGCACAAAGGCGCCATTAATATAACTGACTTCCAATCACGGCGATAAATAGCCGGACAAAAGAACAAGCACAAAGAAGTCCAGGAAAAACCCACGGGGGCGTATTTCACTTCTCCAGTTTCAGCGTTTGTTAGTGTTAATGTTGTATAAGCCAAATGTATCTTCTCCTCAAGCGGGTTATTGTACCTATTTTTGATTATCTTTCAATGCCCTAATCCAAAGTATAATATAGACTATGAAACTCGCCGTACTCATGGATGATATTGCTAATATCAATCCCAAAAAAGATTCTTCATTGGCCATGATGCTTGAGGCAGACCGACGTGGTTGGGAAATCTACACATTCGATACAACTGACCTATTTGCTGAGCAAGACAAAATACTCGCCCATACATCAAAAACCACAGTGGTTGATCACCCAGACAATTGGTTTGAGAAACAGCCCAAGCAAACAATTGAACTGAGTGAATTTGATGCCATCTTAATGCGTAAAGACCCACCGTTTAATATGGATTATATTTACGCCACTTATTTACTTGAACAAGCAGAAAATAATGGGGTTTTGGTCGTTAACAAGCCGCAGTCTTTAAGGGATGCTAATGAAAAATTATTTGCTCTCAATTTTGCACACTGCATACCGACAACGCTAATTAGTACTCAGATAGGTCAAATTAAATCTTTTATTAAAGCAGAAAAAACCGTTGTGGTTAAACCGCTAGATGGCATGGGTGGTAACGATATTTTTAAACTGACTGATGGCGATCGTAATATTGATGAAGTGTTAGATTACTTAACTCACCAAGGCACACGCCAAATTTTGACTCAGACATTTTTATCCGATATTGTTAAAGGTGATAAGCGCATTCTCTTAATTAACGGCAAACCCATTGATTACGCTTTGGCACGCATGCCAGCTGAAGGTAGCTTTAAAGGCAACTTAGCCGCCGGTGCAACCGGTATTGGCCAGCCTTTAAGTGATAGAGACTACTATTTATGTGAACAAATTGGTCCTACGCTAAAAGACAAAGGCCTTATGTTTGTTGGGCTTGATGTGATTGGTGACTACATTACTGAAATTAATGTCACTAGTCCTACTTGTATTCGTGAGCTTGATGCGCAATTTAATCTCAATATTGCTGGTGTATTATTCGATGCTATTGAACAGCAAATAAATACCGAGTAAGCACCACGCCAGCACCCGCTGCTGATAACGACAACAACACATTCAACAATATATTAACACTGGCTTGCCCGTAATGTCCTAAGCTAATCATTTCTACTGACTCCCAAGACAAAGTTGACATCGTGGTTAAAGAGCCAGTAAGGCCAATCAACAGCAATAAACGGTAAACTTCATGCAATGCAGCCTTTTCTAAAACGATCACCACCAGTACGCCCGCCAAAAACGAACCAATAATATTCGCACTTAAGGTGCCGTAAGGAAAAGCCGGGCCAAACGTCGTGTTCATAAATTGCGTTAAGTAATAACGCATACTTGCACCAATGGTTGCGCCAACGCCAATCGCTAGTACGGTGGGTAAGAAAGTCATTGTTGATCCCTTAATTGCTTTAATTTTTCCTTGATTTTAATCTCTAAACCTCGGTCTGTCGGCACATAATATTGCTGCTCACCCAGCACCTCAGGAAAATAAGTTTGGCCTTTGGCGATACCACCCACCTCATCATGCGCGTATCGATAACCTTCACCATAGCCTAAATCACTCATTAGTGCGGTTGGGGCATTACATAAGTGCTTAGGCACATCCAAATCAGCGCTTGCTTTTGCTTCACTCATTGCCTGATTAAAAGCTTTATAAACCGCGTTAGATTTAGGCGCTACTGCACAGTACGTAGCCGCTTGAGCAATGGCACGACACCCCTCTTTATCGCCCAAACGCTCATACACATTCCATGCGTTAAGGGTGATTTCTAACGCTCTTGGGTCGGCATTACCAATATCTTCTGAGGCGATGGCTAATAGTCGTCTGGCAATGGTTTTAGGGTCGCAGCCAGCCACCAACATTCTGGCCATCCAATAAAGCGCACCATCGGGTGAAGAGCCGCGCACCGATTTATGAAAAGCAGAAAGTTGTTGATAAAAAATATCGCCGCCCTTATCAAAAACGCTGATTTTATCTTGTAACAATTGTCCAACTGATTGCGTATCTAATATGGCTAACTTAGCCAAGGCAATTTGTTCAACAATGTTAATCAAACGACGCGCATCACCACTACTGGCATTAATAATTTGTGTGCTTACTTCTTTATCATTTAACTCAAGCTGTTCATGCGCCAAAGCTCGGTCTAGTATTTGAGATAACTCCTGCACACTTAAAGGATTAAGCACATACACACTCAAACGTGAGAGTAAAGCCCGATTAAGTTCAAACGATGGATTTTCAGTGGTAGCACCAATCAGTGTAATAAGGCCTGACTCGATATGCGGCAAAAACCCGTCTTGTTGTGCTTTGTTAAACCGGTGTATTTCATCAACAAATAGAAGGGTTTTCTGCCCAATATTTTGAAATTTCTTAGCGTTTTCAACCACCACTCGTAGCTCCTTAACGCCATCTAACACCGCACTCATTTGTGCAAAATGACCATCAACTTGGCTGGCAATAATACGTGCTAAGGTGGTTTTTCCTGTGCCTGATGGGCCCCACAAAATCATTGAATGTAGTTGCTGACGATTAATCGCCTGTTTAAGCGGGTGGTTGTCATTTAACAAATGTGATTGGCCAAAAAAATCATCCAATGTTTGTGGTCTTAAATCTTCCGCTAAAGGTTTCATGGGTTTATTTTTACCACTTTAAAATCATGTTGTTGATTCAATATCAGTACAACCGACAAATTAAGCTGCTTAGCCAACTCAGTTGCTTTTTCACTGCCCATCACCATCATCGCAGTTGCGTAAGCATCGGCCATCATAGCTTGTGCATTAAGCACGCTCACTGACGCTAGATCGGTGCTGGCCGGCAAGCCACTACTCGGTGTCAAAATGTGCATATAGCGCCTACCTTCCCAAACAAAATAATTACGGTAGTTGCCCGAAGTGGCAATGGCTTGATTGTTTAAAACTATGGCAATCGGATTGGCACCGCTTGGTTGTTCGATGCCAAGCGTCCAATATCGATCACGCTGTTTGCCACTGGCAATCACCTCACCACCAATCTCTACAAGAAAATCTTTAACTTGGTGCTTCTTGAGTAAGCGTGCTACTTGATCAACCCCAAAACCTTTAGCGATGGCTGACAAGTTCAGATGAATAGCTTTGATCTTTTTTACTCGACCCTTGTTTAATTGCAAATACTGAATAGATGACAATGGCAACAATTCATCCACCCGTGCTTGGTTCGGTTTTTGCACCACCTTGACAACACCAAAACCCCATGCATCAATCAAACGACCAATACCAGGGTCAAAATAACCTTGGGTTTGTTGATAAACTTTTTGTGATTGGTTTAAAACAAAAAACAACTCACTCGATACGTCAATCCATTGGTTGGTTGGTTGGCGATTCAGTAAAGATAACTCTGATTTTGGATCCCAAGTTGAGAAGGTTTTATTAACTTGATCTAACACCTGCTCGATTTGTAATTTGGAAACGCCTGAGTCAATGGCTTTAACCGTATAAGTAGTGCCCATGGTTGCGCCGGTGATTACCTGTGTTGGCTGATTAACACCACAAGCACTCAAGAACAAAAAGAAGACATAGATGAACAACTTAGACATTATAATTTTGACATGTTAAGACTTATTTTCTGCTTATTGTTAACGACATCTGCATACGCAAATGATACCACTGCGCGTAGCTTTGAATCATTCTTAGCGGATATCCGCACTCAAGCCATCAGCCAGGGCATATCAACCACCACACTCGATCAAGTCTTTTACGGGTTAACCCCCAATCCTAAAGTAATTAAATTTGATCGATCACAAGCAGAATTTAGCCAAAACTTCTGGCGCTATCTAGGCTCAAGAGTTAGCCCTTACCGACTTAAAAATGGTAAGAAATTACTGCGAGAACATCAAGCTACCTTTCAACATAATTATCAAAAATATGGGGTACCCCCACACATTATTGTCGCCTTTTGGGGTTTGGAAACTAACTATGGTAGCAACACAGGCAACTTAAATTTAGTACGATCT
>DNJI01000089.1 GCA_003489145.1 Gammaproteobacteria bacterium
TTTCTTATCAAGCACTAACTGAGAATTTACAAAATGTCTATTTAGAAAAAGCCTACACACGCCTTGATTGGACCACACGTCCATTACCCGAAGCCGCGATTGAATACGCGCTAGACGATGTGCGCTACTTGATAAAAAATTATCACCAATTAAAGGCACAATTACAAGCTGAAAATAAACTCGATTGGATTGTAGAAGAGGCTCAAGATTTACTTAATATCGATTTGTACCTTCCACCGATTGATCAAGCTTGGCAACGAGTCAAAGGCTTATCAAGAATTAATAAAAATGCACACGTATTAGCGGCGCAATTAGCGGCATGGCGAGAACATCGGGCACAAGCTAACAACAAACCTCGAAAATGGATACTGGCAGATGATGCATTAATCGCACATGCTCTGGGTAAAGAAAAACTTTCAAACAAAGCACAAAAGAGTTTTGATGATTTTTTGACTCAGCACACTGACATTCAAAACATTAAAATTAGTATCAATAAAAACAAACCGCCAACAAAAACTGAAAAATCTCAAAAAGTCGTTTTACAAAAACTCATCCAAGAAAAAGCAAATCAGTATAATTTGGCCATAGAAGTAATGGCCAGTAGCAAATCATTACTTAAATATATTCGCGGCGATCGATCGGTTATGTTTTGTCAAGGTTGGCGTTATCATTTATTACAAGAGGAATTAGAAAATGCAAAATAGTTTAAAACCAGTATCAGCAGGCAACCTACCTGACGAAGTTAACGTTATTATTGAAATTCCAGCGCACTCGTCTCCCGTTAAATACGAAATCGACAAAGAAACTGGCGCCATGTTTGTGGATCGTTTTATTTCCACGCCGATGTTTTATCCATGTAATTACGGCTTTGTACCTGAAACATTAGCAGATGATGGTGATCCAGCAGATGTCTTAGTGATCACGCCTTATCCTTTAATTCATGATTCAGTGATCACAGCACGCCCTATTGGTGTGCTATTAATGACCGATGAAGCTGGTAAAGATTCAAAAATCTTAGCCGTTCCTACTGACAAATTATGTAAGTCATATCACGATATTCAATGTATTGATGATGTAGGTGCAACCCTGAAAGACCAAATTGAGCACTTCTTCCGCTACTACAAAGATTTAGATGACGGCAAGTGGGTCAAGATTGATGGTTGGGGCGATGCTGAACAAGCCAAAAAAGAGCTACAAGAATCATTCGACGCTTATAAAAAATAGCCTTTGGCCAACAGCAACACTTTTCAAATTATTGGCGGTGAATATCGGGGCAGGAAATTTGGCTTTCCCGATGCTGACGGCTTAAGGCCCACACCAAGTAAAGTTCGCGAAACGCTGTTCAACTGGATTCAATTTGAATCTTTTGATAAAACTTTTTTAGATTTATTTGCTGGCAGTGGCGCACTAAGTTTTGAAGCTTTATCTCGCGGCGCTAAACAAGTCACTAGTATCGAGAGAAATTTAAACGCCTTCCAAAGTTTAGAAAAAAATCGGAAATTATTAAAATCAACCAAAATCAGCTTTTTTAACCAAGATGCCTTTATTTTTTTAAAGCAAAAAAATACCAAAACCTTTGATTTTGTCTTGCTAGACCCACCATTTAACAAAAACCTTGTTTTAAAAGCACTAAAAGCACTAAAAGATGGTGATTTTGTAACAACCAAGAGCAAAATCTATATAGAATCTGAATTTGAAATAACACAGCGTTACTTAAAAGAAGAAATTTCGGAAAAAATCGAAATCATTAAACAAAAACAATCTGGCGCGGTTAATTACTGTTTAATAAAAATATTATGAAAAAAATTGCAATTTATCCTGGTTCTTTTGACCCCATTACTAACGGCCATATTGATTTGGTGCATCGAGCCAGCAAACTGTTTGATCAAGTGATTGTTGGTATTACACAAAACAGCAAAAAATCTTCGTTTCTTAATATTGACGAACGTATTCAAATCACTAGCGACGCACTCAAAAATATTAACAATGTTAAAGTACTGAGCTTCGATACTTTGTTAGTTGATTTTGCAAATGCACAAAATGCACAAGTCATCCTGCGCGGACTTAGGGCGGTGAGTGACTTTGAGTACGAGTTCCAACTCTCGGGGATGAATAAACATCTTAACCCCAATATTGAAACCTTGTTTATGACTCCTGCCGAACAATACGCCAATATCTCTTCCTCATTGGTACGCGAAATCTTGACACTTGGTGGTGATATCAGTGCCTTTGTACCTAAATCAGTAGAGAATCATCTAAAAACTAAGCTATAAATATTTTTACCTTAATTCCTTGAAAAATATTTGACCACCCCTATATAGGAGGTATATCAAACACAAGGAGTTAAAAAAAAATGTCAAAGATTATTGGTATTGACTTAGGTACAACAAATTCATGCGTCGCTATTATGGATGGTGGCAGCGTTAAAATTATTGAAAATTCAGAGGGTGATCGCACCACCCCATCAATTATTGCCTACCCTAAAGACAGTGAAGAGGTCTTAGTAGGTCAACCGGCAAAACGCCAAGCCGTCACTAACCCTGAAAACACACTGTATGCGATTAAGCGATTAATCGGTCGTCGTTTTGAT
>DNJI01000102.1 GCA_003489145.1 Gammaproteobacteria bacterium
TATCCCTATTGCAAGCCACATTAACTTTGCCAGGCATTGCTGGCATCGTATTAACGGTTGGTATGGCGGTGGATGCCAACGTGCTGATTTTTGAGCGTATTAAAGAAGAATTAGGCACGCAAAGCAATATTCAAAAAGCCATTTCAAGTGGTTACGATAAAGCGGTGCTGACGATTGCAGATGCCAATATCACCACACTGATAGCAGCATTGGTGTTGTTTAGTTTTGGCACAGGTCCGATTAAAGGCTTTGCCATTACTTTGTCGATTGGCATTGTGACCTCAATGTTCACAGCAATCATTGTTTCAAGAGCTATTATTAATAAAATTTATGGCGGTAAAAAGCTAGAGGAGCTGTCAATATGAAGGCGTTAAATGTCCCTACGATTGATTTTGTTGGTAAGCGTACGTACGCCATTGTTGTGTCATTGATGCTAATGGCCGTTTCAATATTCTCGTTATCAACACAGGGGCTTAAGCTTGGAATTGATTTTACCGGTGGTACTTTAATTGAAGTTGGCTATCAAGAGAGTGTGGATTTGTCAGTGGTGCGAAACACATTGAATGAGGCCAAATTCAAAAGCGCAAATGTGCAATATTTTGGTTCGACCAAAGAGATCTTAATTCGTCTTGAGCCTCAAGCGGTTTCCAGTGCCAAGCTCAGTTCAAAAATTATTCACTTATTGGGCGATGATGTGGATATTCGCCGTGTTGAATTTGTTGGCCCTAAAGTTGGTGAAGAACTCACCAATGATGGCGGTTTGGCAATGCTGTATGCATTGATTGGTATTTTAATTTATGTGGCGATTCGTTTTGAATATCGTTTTGCGTTGGGCTCGATATCAGCCTTAATTCACGATGTAATCATTACCCTGGGTGTGTTTTCATTATTACAAATAGAGTTTGATTTAACGGTATTAGCGGCGATTCTTGCGGTGATTGGTTACTCGTTGAATGACACCATTGTGGTATTTGACCGAATTCGTGAAAACTTTCTTTCCACTCGCCATGTTGATCCTGCAAAGATTATTAATGGCGCACTAAATCAAACCCTTTCTAGAACCATTATGACGTCATTAACAACGTTATTGGTGTTAATGGCGCTATTCTTTTTAGGTGGCGAAATTATCCATAGTTTTGCGTTAGCCTTACTGATTGGTGTGGTGATTGGTACTTACTCTTCTATTTATGTTGCCAGCTCGATGATTTTGGCCTTAGGTATTAGTAAAGAAGACTTGCTGCCATCAGAGAAGGAAGAAAAAGAGATGGACGCTAGGCCTTAGCTAGATTGCAACTACAGACAATAAAAAGCCGCTAAGATTAGCGGCTTTTTTGTATTTGTTAAAGTGGCTTATTGCTTAAATTTTTCAAAAACTAAGCAAGCGTTTGTACCACCAAATCCGAAACTATTCGACATCACACGGTTGAGTGATTGAATGGTCGTAGCTTGTACAATTGGCACGCCTTGGGCTGCTTCATCAAGATTTTCAATATTGACAGACTCCGCCATAAAATCGTTTTGGAGCATCAGCAATGAGTAGATAGACTCATTGACACCAGCCGCACCTAAGGCGTGGCCTGAAAGTGATTTAGTAGAACCAACATTAGGAACATTGTCACCAAAAACTTCTTTAATAGCGCCAAGCTCTTTTACATCACCCACCGGGGTAGAAGTACCATGTGCATTAATGTAATCAATAGGACCATCAACCGTTGAGATGGCTAATTCCATACAACGTTTTGCGCCTTCGCCAGATGGGGCGACCATATCATAACCATCAGAGGTCGCACCATATCCGGTAAGTTCTGCTAGGATGGTTGCACCACGTGCTTCGGCGTGTTCTAACGATTCTAATACTAATGCACCACCACCACCAGAGATAACAAAGCCATCACGATCTGCATCATAAGCGCGAGAGGCCTTTTCAGGGGTCTCGTTGTATTTGCTTGATAAAGCACCCATCGCATCAAATAACATGGTTAGCGACCAATCGAGCTCTTCACCACCACCAGCAAATACCACATCTTGTTTACCCATTTGAATTTGCTCCATTGCATTGCCAATACAGTGTGCACTGGTTGAACAAGCAGAGCTAATTGAATAGTTGATGCCTTTGATTTTAAATAGTGTAGATAAACAAGCTGAAGTGGTTGAGCCCATGGTACGCGGTACGCGATAAGGACCAACACGCTTAATGCCTTTTTCTCTTAAGATGTCCGCTGCTTCGACTACGTTTTGATTGCTTGCACCACCAGAGCCCATAATAAGACCTGTACGTGGATTAGAAATTTGATCTTCAGTTAAGCCGGATTGCTTGATGGCTTCATCAAGCGCAACGGCATTGTAAATAGCCGCATCCGCCATAAAGCGCTTCATTTTTCGATCAATAACATCACTCGAATCGACTTCAGCAACTTGACCAGAAACATGAGATCTAAGACCAAGTTCTGCATAAGTTTCGTCAAATTTAATACCTGATTTAGCCGTTTTTAAAGATTCTAATACTTCGCCGCAGTTTGCGCCTAAGCTAGAAACAATACCCATACCGGTAACAACAACTCTATGCATTAGAAACCACTTGTATCAGTGAATAAACCAACTTTTAAGTCAGTAGCTTCGTAAATAACTTTGCCATCAACTTCCATGGTGGCATCGCCAATACCCATGTAAAGCTTACGTGCAATGACGCGAGATAAATCAATTTTATAAACCACTTTTTTGGCTGTTGGCAATACTTGGCCTGTAAACTTAATGCTACCACCTAGTGCACGACCGCGGCCAGGACCGCCGAGCCAACCTAAATGAAAACCAATTAACTGCCACATAGCGTCTAAGCCTAAGCAGCCAGGCATGACCGGATCGTCATTAAAGTGACAACCAAAGAACCATAAGTCAGGCTTAACATCAAGCTCTGCAATAATTTGACCTTTGTCGTGTTTACCGCCTTTATCAGAGATATGAGTAATGCGATCAAACATCAGCATTGGTGGTTGTGGTAATTGCGCGTTACCGGGGCCGAATAACTCACCGTTACCGCATTTGATTAATTCTTCGTATGAATAAGAGTTTTGCATCAATCAGTCCTTGTGTCTATATTTACCGAAAATTATACTTCAAAGCCCTTTGCTAATGTCATTTATCACATCACCGACATCTTCTAATCCAACTGAGATTCTAATGAGGCCCTCGTTGATGTTGGCTTGTTGTTTTTCATTATCAGTGAGTCGTCCATGCGTGGTGCTTGCCGGATGAGTAATGGTGGTTTTTGTGTCACCGAGATTTGCTGTAATAGAAAGTATTTCAGTTGCATTAATCACTTTAAATGCCGCTTCACGACCACCCTTAACTTCAAACGAGACAATACCACCAAAGTCAGATTGTTGAGTGCTAGCCAAGGTGTGATTTGGGTGCGATTCTAGGCCTAAATAATGTACTTTTTCAACTTGATCTTGGGTCTGTAACCAGGTTGCCAGTTTAAGGGCGTTGTATGAATGCGCTTTCATTCTAAGACTTAATGTGTCTAAGCCTTTGAGTACGATCCAGGCATTGAAAGCACTGAGGCTTGGGCCAGTTGCGCGAGTAAAGGCACTGACCTGCTCAATAATGGCTTCATTGGCTAATACCGCACCTGCCAAACAACGACCTTGGCCGTCAATGTATTTAGTGGCTGAGTGAATCACAACATCTGCCCCTAGTTTGATTGGATTTTGTAATGCTGGAGACAAAATTGCGTTATCAACTGCCAGTAAAATATTGTTAGCTTGACTGATTTTGCTAAGCGCAGTGATATCTACCACTTCGCCCAATGGGTTGGATGGCGTCTCTAATAAAAATAATTTTGTATTGTCTTGAACTGCGTCTTGCCATTGGGATAAATCACCCAAATCAACATAACTAATGCCCACATTAAATTTACTAACAATGGTGTTTAGTAAGACAATAGAAGTGCCAAACATATTACGCGAAGCCACAATATGGTCACCCGATTCGCACAAGGCCATAATACTAGCAAAGATTGCCGCCATGCCGCTTGATGTGGCAACGCAAGCATCGGCACCTTCAAGTGCAGCTAGTTTTTTTTCAAATGCATCAACTGTTGGGTTGGTAAAGCGCGCATAGATATTGCCCGGCTCTTCTTTAGAGAATCGGTTGGCGGCTTGTTCGGCAGAATCAAAGACAAAACTTGAGGTTAAAAAAATAGCCTCGGAATGCTCCTGCTCTTGTGTGGTTCGATAGCCTTCGCGTATGGCTTTGGTATCGAATTTTAAGTCTTTCATGTCTGCATAATAATCGTTAAATAAGGCTTATTCTACATCATTACAAATCAATTCAGAACTTTCGTTGGTGTTGTTTTTTTGCTTGGCAGAATCAGAACGCAAAGATTCGATTTGATCAAGATAATTTTTGTCAATATCTTGAGTGACATACTCACCATTAAAACAAGAACAATCAAACTCAGTAATGTTTGCATTACCTTGCTGGACACACCAAATGAGGTCATCTAAGTCTTGATAAATCAGCTTGTCAGCGCCAATAGCTTGGCAAATTTGGCCAACATCTTTATCGTGTGCAATAAACTCTTTTTCACTGGACATATCAATGCCATAAACATTGGGGTGGCGCACCGGTGGTGCAGCTGAGGCAAAAAATACTTTATTAGCGCCAGCATCACGCGCCATTTGTACAATCTGCTCACTGGTAGTGCCACGCACAATGGAGTCATCCACTAATAAAACGTTTTTTCCTTTAAATTCTAGCTCAATGGTGCTGAGTTTTTGTCGTACTGATTTTTTGCGTTGTTTTTGCCCCGGCATAATAAAAGTACGAGCAATGTAGCGGTTTTTAATTAAACCCTCAGAATATTTAACTTTTAATTTGTGGGCTAATTGTAAGGCGGCAACGCGAGAAGTGTCTGGAATTGGAATCACGACATCAATATCGTTAACATCCCATTCTCGGCTAATTTTATCTGCAAGACGCTCACCCATTCTCAAACGAGATTTGTAAACTGAAATATTGTCGATAACTGAATCTGGTCTAGCGAAGTAGACAAATTCAAAGATACAAGGTGAGTATTTAGGGTTGTCAGCGCATTGTTGCGTAAAGACGTTACCTGTTCTGTCAATGACGACAGCCTCACCTGGTTCGATATCGCGTGTAATTTGATAACCCAATGCAGTGAGTGCCACGCTTTCTGAAGCAAGCATGTATTTAGTGCCGCCTTTGGTGGTGCGTTTTCCTAAAATGAGTGGACGAATGCCATTTGGATCGCGAAAGCCAAAAATACCATAGCCTGGAATCATGCCAATCGTGGCATAAGCACCACGCACACGTTTGTGCACTTGAGTTACCGAATCAAAAATATCTTTTTCGTTAATGCGTTGTTTTTTTAATTTGGCTAATTCACTGGCAAATACATTAAGCAAGATCTCAGAGTCTGAGTTGGTATTAATGTGGCGCAGGTCTTGTTCGAACAGCTCTTTTTCGAGTTGCTTGGTATTGGTTAAATTGCCGTTATGGGCAAAGGCAATACCGTAAGGTGAATTCACATAAAAAGGCTGAGCTTCTGCGCCAGATGAGCTGCCAGCTGTCGGATAACGAACATGACCAATGCCCATATCACCCAATAGTTTGGACATGTGCTTGGTTCTAAATGAGTTTTTAACCAAGCCATTTGACTTGCGCATATAGAAGCGACCTTTGTGCGAAGTAACAATGCCAGCCGCATCTTGTCCACGATGCTGGAGAATGGTTAAGGCGTCATAGATATAAAGCGCCGTGTCTTTTTTAGTGGTGGATAAAATGCCAACAATACCGCACATAGGCTGTTTTCCTTATTCGTTTTCGATAAATAATAAATACTGTGATAATTCAGGTTTTATATCTGAAGCCACATCTTGAAAGGTTTTGAGTGCGCCTTTGGTTTCAGCCCAATAGTATTGTTGGGAAACCCATTCAATACTTTGCAGAACCAGCACCATGATTAAAATTGCCAAACTGCCTTTAATCAATCCAATCAAACCACCCAGTAATTTGTTTTTTGTACTGTCAACATTGCGTGCGTTGAGCGCACTGTCAGTACTGTGTAAGCCATTTAAAATCTTCTGGAAAAATGACTCAAGTAGACAAGGCTTGCTTGAGCCAATTGAAATATTTAGCATGTTTGAAATAGAAGAGCATACGCCAACAATAATAGCAAAAACAATAGCGAACGACAAACCGATTCGAACAGACTCATTGGTAACAACGATTTCCATAATACCCAGTCCGGCAACACCATCTAAATAGTACCAACTCACAACGGTCGTAGTTGTGAAAAATATCAATAAGGCAAAGATTCGATTAAGTGCACAAGGATTGCTAACACTAGATGAAAGCGCTGTGAGTTTGTATAAAGCTTTTTTGATTAGTAAAACACCAATAAAGAGAACGCCAAAAGCGATTGATAAATGAGATTTGTAAGAGAGCGTTAGCCAGGTGATGATTGGTGTTTCGGCTAACCCTTGGTAAAATAACCAAGCAATTATAATGGCTAATAGTAAGAATGCTAGGTTGATGAGTTCTTTGGCTAATCCTCGTTTAATGCCAAGCACAAGAAAGCCGATTAAGATGGCAATCGTTAGCCAGTCAGACCAAACCAGTAGGCCAATCGTTTCCCAAATATTTGCAAAAAAATCACTCATGAGTGCTCCCTAGTTAATCGCTAATTTTACAAGATTATATCGCTATGCGTAGACCATGAAGGCTTAATATTTATCTAGAATTTTCATGGCATCAACTACGGTGTGAAATGAACCAAAAATAACAACGCGTTGGTGTTGTTGCGTATTGAGTGCTTGATGGATAGCGGATTCCATACCCTTGCAAGTGGTGATTTTGCTTGATAAGCTGAATTTCTCAACCAAGTCTTGGATTCTGATTGCGCGATTAACTGAAAGTGGCACGATTAACCACTCGTCAATGCAAAACTCAATCGCATTAATCATAAGCTCAATATTTTTATCCTTAAGTGCTGAGAAAATTGCCAAGGTTGGTACTTTTTCTGATTTTAAGGTTTCTGCCAAGACTTTGATGGCCGCCTCATTATGTGCAACATCTAACACAATGGTTTTATCATTAAGTATTTTGATTTGAAAACGAGCCAAAATATTGGCTTTTTCTAACCCTTGGGATAATTGACTTTGGTCTATGGGAAACAGGGGTTGTAGCTGATTAACGACCTCAATCGCCAATGCGGCGTTGTATTGTTGGTGTTCGCCTTGTAAGCTAATTTTTCCAAGATACGGTTGGTTAACAAAGGTGAGCAATGCACCAATATTGTCGGCATGATTTTGCAGTGAGGTCGGGGGGTTTTGATCACCACAAATACAGGATACATCGTTCCTCATAATGCCAGCTTTTTCAAGGCCGATGACTTCGCGAGTATCACCCAAATAGTCAGTGTGATCAATGGCGATATTGGTAATGACACTCACATTCGGGTCGACTATATTTACTGAGTCGAGTCGACCCCCTAGGCCAATTTCTAAGACTGCAATAGCTACTTTTTCGTTAGCAAAAATCACCAATGCAGCCAAGGTTGAAAATTCAAAATAGGTTAAAGAAGTGTCGCCTCGAAGCACCTCGATCGTATCAAAAGCTTGGCAAATGCTTTCATCACTAGCCATTTTTCCGTTAACGCTAAATCGTTCGTTGTATTTGATAAGGTGTGGCGAGGTAAAGGCGCCAACTTTAAAATCTGATTGCTGATAAATACTATCAATAAAGGTAATGGTGGAGCCTTTACCATTGGTGCCTGCAACGGTGATTACTTGAAAAGGAACACCGTTGGGAAATAGCTTTCGATAGACCTTTTGTACACGTTCTAGCCCAAGGTCAACTTCTTGGGTATGCAAGCTCTCTTGCCAATCAAGCCATTCATCTAAGGTTTTTAGTCTTCCCAAAACTCGCCTTCAATGGTGTCTTTTTTATCTTTACCCTTGTCTTTTCTCTCGGGCGATTGGCCTTTATGAATGAACACCGTATTGTTCTGGGAAAAGACCTTTTCGGCATTTTTTTTGAGGATGTGATCAATAAAATAAGTTCGAGACCAAGGCATCAGACCTAATAAGCCAACGGTATCAGTAATAAATCCAGGCGTTAACAACAACACACCTGAGATTAAAATCACCACGCCTTCCATCATCTCAAATGCTGGTGTTTGGCCATTCGCCATAGCATTTTGTGCTTTGGCCATGGTTGACCAGCCTTGTTGTTTAAGTAAAGTAGAGCCGATCAATGCGGTAATAATGACCAATAAAATAGTAGAAAAACCACCAATTGATTCACCTACGGATACCAATACATAAATCTCAAGCAGCGTTACAACAACAAATACAGGGAACAACATAATTACTCCTTAAAAAAAATTAAATCCCAAACACCGTGTCCTAGTCGTTCACCTCGGCGTTCGAATTTAGTAATCGGCCGATGCTCAGGTCTTAATGAATATTTATGGGCGCCCAGGGTGTTTTTAAAGTGGGGGTGATTTTCTAGCGTTACCATCATGTATTCAGCATAGTTTTCCCAATCTGTTGCTATGTGCATTGTGCCGCCATCTTGCAGTTTGTTTGAAATTAAATCTAGAAAGTCCATTTTTACAAGTCGACGTTTGTGGTGTTTCTTCTTATGCCATGGGTCGGGGAAGAACAGTTGAAAAGTCTTAAAGCTGTTGTCTTCAATATGATGCTTAAGCACTTCAACCGCATCTTCTTTGATGATTTTTAGGTTGGTGAGTTGGTGTTTATTGGCCTCGTTAATCAACCTACCTATGCCAGCCTCATAAACTTCAATGCCCAAGAAATTTTGATCAGGCGCATTAATCGCCATCTCTAATAGGCTATCACCATTCCCAAATCCAATCTCTAACGTAATAGGTTGGATTTTCTTAAATAATCTATTTAGATCAATTATTCCGCTAGGAATGTCGACACCAAATTGTGGCCAAAGATCAATCAGACCAGTTCTCTGCCCAAGTGTTAGTCGACCAGAGCGCCTGACAAAACTTTGAATTTTGTGTACGACTTTCTCACTCATAAGTCGTAATCAATGATGAGTGGCGAATGATCAGAAAAACGTTCGTCTTTATAAATTTCAACACGTTGAGGCGTGCCTTTAAGATTAGCACTGAGAATATGGTAGTCAATACGCCATCCAGTATTATTAGCCCAAGCTTGCCCTCTATTCGACCACCAAGTGTATTGATCTGCTTCTTGATTAATCTCTCGAAAGGCATCAATAAAACCTGTTTGTGTGAACAGCTCTTCCATCCATGCGCGTTCTTCTGGCAGACAGCCTGAACGATTTTTATTGCCGTTAAAGTTTTTAATGTCAATTTTTTTATGCACGATATTGATATCGCCACAAATAATGTATTCGCGCCCGTCTTTTTGCAGCGCTTCGAGGTAGGGCATAAAGCGATCAGTCATAAATTCCATCTTATAATCTTGACGCTCTTGCTTGGCTGATCCAGAAGGAATATAAATGGAAATAACGCTGAGATTGCCAAAATCAGCCTGAATAAATCGACCTTCAAAATCAAAGTCTTTCCAAGGGCTAAAAATTACCTGATCAGGTTTTTGTTTGCAATATAAACCCGTACCACTATAACCTTTACGCTCGGCAGGTTTGTAATAGGTGTATATGTCTTTTGGATAGAATTTATCATCCAGTTGATCTTCTTGCGCTTTAATTTCTTGCACACAAACCACATCGGCATTTTGGCTTTTCATCCAAGCAAAAAAACCTTTTCGCTCAGCTGCACGAATTCCGTTGACGTTAGCCGTTATAATTCTCTTCATTGGAAATATTTTAATGATTTAGAGGGGTAGTATGCAGCAGTATCAAAAAGACTTTGTGGATTTTATGTTGGAAATTGGTGCGCTAAAATTTGGCGAATTCACGCTTAAATCAGGCCGTGTTAGCCCTTATTTCTTTAACGCAGGCTCATTTAATACCGGCGAACATCTCTCAAAATTAGGTAAGTTTTATGCGCAAACTATTACTGAAAGTGGACTTGATTTTGATGTGTTATTCGGCCCTGCCTATAAAGGCATCCCACTAGCCACCGCTTGCGCGATGGCGTTAAATGATTCATTTGGTAAAAATGTACCGTATAGTTTTAACCGCAAAGAAGCTAAAACGCACGGCGAAGGCGGCGATATTGTTGGTCATGCATTGGAAGGCGATATTTTAATTATTGATGATGTGATTACTGCCGGTACGGCAATCCGTGAAGCAATGGATATTATTGCCGCCAATGGCGCAACAGCCAAAGGTGTGATTGTTGCCGTTGACCGTCAAGAAAAAGGCAAAGGTGATAAGTCAGCCATTCAAGAAGTGGAAGAGAATTTCGGCATTGCCGTGTTGAGTATTATTAATTTATCACATCTAATCGATTATTTAAAACAAGGCAACGATCAAGCGTTAATTGAACGCATTGAAGCTTATAGAGATCAATACGGGGTTTAGAAACTAATTGGTCTATGTTGATAATTTAGGCTCTTAGCGACTGCTTGATGCGCAACCCTCCCTTGATAGATGTTCAGCCCATTCATTAAATTTTGATTATCCAACATGGCTTGTTGGTAGCCTTTATTGGCGATATCTAGAATATAAGGCAGAGTTGCGTTAGTGAGCGCTAAAGTCGCAGTCTGTGCGACTGCACCAGGCATATTGCCCACACAATAATGAATAATATCATCAACCACGTAAGTTGGTTTATCGTGTGTAGTGACTTTCGAGGTTTCAAAACAACCGCCTTGATCGATTGACACATCCGCCAAGACTGAGCCTTTTTTCATTAATTTCAACATATCTCGAGTAATCAATTTTGGTGCTGAAGCGCCCGCAACAAGTGCCGCACCAATCACCAAGTCAGCAGTTTCCAATTGTTGTTCAATATTAGCTTGGCTAGATAAATTAATAGACAGTTGAGAGGTGTGTTGTTGTTGAAAATCCGTTAGCCGTTTCGAGAGAGATCGATTAAGAATGATCACTTGTGCACCCATGCCTAAAGCCACTTTAGCGGCATTCATGCCCACAACGCCACCGCCAAGTACCAGCACTTGAGCTGATTCTACCCCAGTGGCACCACTGAGTAACACCCCAGACCCACCCTGGGTTTTTTCCAGATGGTGGGCGCCAGATTGAATCGACATTCGGCCGGCAATTTCACTCATCGGTTGTAAAAGTGGCAAACGGTTATTGTTATCTGTAATGGTTTCATAGGCGATACAAGTACTTCCAGATTCTAATAGTAGTTCGGCTTGTTTAGGGTCAGCAGCTAGATGTAGATAAGCAAACAGAATTTGATTTTTATTGAGTAGTTTGCATTCGCTTGGCTGTGGTTCTTTGACTTTAATAACCATATCGGCTTGATCAAAAATAGCTTGGGCTGAATTGACAATACTGACACCTGAATCTTGATAATCTTGATTACTAAATCCAATAGCACTTCCTGCATCTGATTGAACAATGACTTGGTGGCCAGCTTCAGCCAATACCTTGGCACCATGTGGCGTTAGAGCAACACGATACTCATGTACTTTAATTTCTTTTGGAACGCCGATAATCATGCTAATATTGTAGTATGAATAATGCACGATTTACAAGAAAATTTGGATATGTTGACTAAAGCTTATCCGCAAGAAACACTCGAAGGTGATGGTGTGGTTGTCAATCGACTATTTCCAATATCGCAACGAATGAATTTTGATCCGTTTGTATTGTGGGATCATTTTAATATTTCTGCTGGCCATGGTTTTCCAGATCACCCCCACCGTGGGTTTGAAGCAATTACCTATATGTTGACTGGCGGTATGCACCATAAAGATAACTTGGGTAATGATGCTTTTGTTAGTAAAGGCGGAGCCCAGGTGTTTTGTGCAGGAAAGGGTATAGTTCACTCAGAAATGCCAGCAGAAGAAGGCCAAAGTGTCGGTATTCAATTGTGGATTAATTTACCCAAACGTCTTAAAACAATTAAGCCGAGTTATCAACAAGTTTTAAGTGAAAATTTGCCTGTAACTACTTTTGAAGGTGGCTATTGTCGGACGATTGTTGGCGAGGGATCGCCGATTGAATTGCATACAGATATTACTTATCAGCATGTAAAAATTGAACAAAATAAACAATACCAAATATATATTAACCAAGGGCTTAATGCGGTTATTTATGTGTTATCAGGTGACATTGTTTTGGCGGGCGAGGCGCTTAGCCCAACTGAATCGTTACTGATTAAAGCCGATGAAGAGCAGAATTTATCTATCCAAGCAAAGACAGGCAGTGAATTTATGTTTTGTTGCGGTTTGCCACATCATCAGCCGATCTATCAGCACGGCCCCTATGTTGATTAGTACGAACTATTTATCGTCTTCAATTATTTCTTGAGTAACGTTTAAGTGATTAGTTTTGGCAAAAGAAAGAATGCGTTCGTAAGTAAATTCACACGCATATTTAAGTTGATCATCAAAAACAATGGATTTAATGCCATCAATTCTACGAATTTTCAGGTGACCGTTATAGCGTTTTAGTTGTTCGGGTTGAATACACACCAGTCTTTCAGTCCAGTCGCTGGGCCTAAACTTTTGTCCATCTTCGGTAATACCGGATACGGTATAGCGGGTTATTGGCATGTTTTTTTCTGTAAGAATAATGGTGGAGGGATAGGGATTTGAACCCTAGAAGGAGATTAATCCTTGCTGGTTTTCAAGACCAGTGCATTCAGCCGCTCTGCCATCCCTCCAATGTGGAGATATCATACAGTCTGTTGAACCAATAGTAAATAGGATATTTATATAAATTCGATTTGAAATTAGCCATTTTTTTAAGTATAATTCCTTTCTTTTAGATTTCTGATGAGTTTAGTTATGGCAAAGATATGTCAAGTAACCGGTAAGCGTCCAATGAGTGGCAACAATGTATCGCACGCGAACAATAGAACGCGTCGTCGTTTTTATCCAAATCTTCACACGCACCGTTTTTGGGTAGAGAGTGAAAATCGTTTTATAAAACTGAAGTTAACGGCAAAAGGTTTACGTATTGTTGATAAGAAAGGCATCGACACTGTACTGGCAGAAATCCGCGCACGTGGCGAAAAGGTTTAGGAGTAAGGTATGAGAGAAAAAATCAAATTAGTATCATCGGCTAAAACTGGCCATTTTTACACAACAACTAAAAACAAGCGTCTTCACCCAGAAAAGGTAGAAGTTAAAAAGTTTGATCCTGTTGTTAGACAACACGTAATGTATAAAGAAGCCAAGATTAAATAATCTTTCTTTTAACATTTCAATAAAAAAGCCGCTAATGCGGCTTTTTTATTGTCTGGATGATACTAATTATTCTTCTAGAATCGTATCGAGCGCAATATGCCCAACAGCTTCTTGGTATTCAGACAACTGATCAAAATTTAGATATTGATAAATATCGGTCGCCATCGGCTCAATGCCTTTCATTGCTTTCATATACTCATCAATGTTAGGAATATGCCCTAATTTTGCAGTGATGGCAGCTACCTCAGCAGAGGATAGATACACATCAGCACCATCACCCAAACGATTTGGGAAATTACGCGTTGAGGTGGAAACTACAGTTGAATTGCTTTTAACACGTGCTTGATTGCCCATACATAACGAACAGCCTGGTATCTCAGTATGTTCTGTGAGGTTTTCAAATACATCGTAAGTGCCTTCTTTCTTAAGTTGTGCTTCATCCATACGAGTAGGTGGTGCTATCCATAATTCAGTTTTGGTTTTATTGTCGCCCTTTAGCAGTTGAGCGGCCGCTCTAAAATGACCAATATTCATCATGCAAGAGCCAATAAATACCTCGTCGATTTGTGTGTTGGCCACATCAGAGAGTAGCTTTACATCATCTGGGTCATTTGGACAGGCTAGGATTGGCTCTTTAATGTCATCGAGGTTAATCTCAATTACAGCCGCATATTCACAATTTGAATCAGCTTCTAATAATTCGGGTGTATCTAGCCATTTTTGCATGGCTTGAATACGGCGTGCGATGGTCTTTTTGTCTTCATAGTCCATTTCTATCATAGAAGACAATAGAGCAATGTTTGATTGCAAATACTCTGCCACAGGCTCTTTATTGAGCTTGATGGTACAACCATTAGCTGAGCGTTCAGCAGAGGCATCTGTAAGTTCAAAGGCTTGTTCAATTTTAAGATCTCCCAATCCTTCAATCTCTAAGATACGACCTGAAAAGATATTTTTCTTATTGGATTTTTCAACGGTTAATAAACCCTGTTGAATTGCGACGTATGGAATAGCGTTAACCAAGTCGCGCAGAGTAATACCTTCTTGCATAGTGCCAGAGAATTTAACCAATACCGATTCTGGCATATCTAATGGTAGTACGCCAATTGAGGCGCCAAACGCTACTAGACCAGAGCCTGCAGGGAAACTAATGCCAATTGGGAAGCGTGTATGTGAGTCACCACCAGTACCTACGGTATCAGGTAACAACATACGGTTAAGCCATGAGTGGATAATGCCATCACCAGGTTTTAACGCTACACCGCCACGAGATTGCATAAAATCTGGCAATGAGTGTTGGAGTTCTAAATCAACCGGCTTTGGGTAGGCAGCGGTATGGCAAAAACTCTGCATTACTAATTCTGCCGAAAATCCCAAACAGGCTAACTCTTTGAGCTCATCACGGGTCATTGCGCCCGTGGTATCTTGTGAGCCAACAGTAGTCATGCGTGGTTCGCAATAAGTGCCAGGGCGAATACCTTCAACACCACAAGCCTTACCAACGATTTTTTGCGCTAGAGTATAGCCTGCGTTACTATTGCTGGCGTCTTGTGGACGCAAGAAAAGATCACTGACAGGTAGGCCTAAGTCTTGTCGTGTTTTGTCGGTTAAACCACGACCAATAATTAACGGAATTCGACCACCTGCACGCACTTCATCAGGCATAGTGGTTGGTGATAATTCGAAAGTAGAAATTGTTTCACCATTACTATTGGTTATTTTTCCTTCATAAGGATAGATAGTGATTTCATCGCCCATGCTCATTTTTGTCACGTCGCATTCAATTGGTAGAGCACCTGAGTCTTCAGCAGTATTAAAGAAAATTGGGGCGATATTACCACCAAGCACAACACCACCACCACGTTTGTTAGGGATATAGTCGATATCATTGCCCATGTGCCAAAGCACAGAGTTAATAGCTGATTTACGCGAAGAGCCTGTACCAACTACGTCACCAACAAAGGCTAATGGAAAACCTTTTTCTTTTAGTTTTTCAATGGTTTCCAGAGGGTTTTCCATTGTTTTTCCGAGCATTGATTGTGCGTGTAATGGAATATCTGGGCGTGACCAGGCCTCCGTTGCAGGTGATAGATCATCCGTGTTAATTTCACCTTCAACACGAAACACTATAAGCTTGATTTTTTTTGGTAATTTGTTTTTAGATGTAAACCAATCTGCATTTGCCCAAGCGTCAATCACTTGTTTGGCAAAAGCATTGTTGGCTGATTTTTCTACAACAGCCTGATATGCCTCATAAATTAGTAGCGTTTTTGCCAATGCGTCTCTGGCAGTTTCGGCCGTGGCGTCTAGGTCCAATAGCTCAATCAATGGATCAATGTTGTAGCCACCCATCATTGTGCTTAATAAAAACGTAGCATGTTTTTGATCAATAGCATCACAAGTTTGATCGCCTTTAGCGACACTGGCTAAAAAACTTGCTTTGACATACGCTGCCTCATCCACGCCGGGTGGTACACGATGTGTGAGTAAATCTAAATAAAAGTCTCCATCACCACCTTTGATTAAATTTTCAACGACAGATTTTGCTTGCTCTGCATTGAGTACTAGTGGCGGTAAATTATCTTGAGCGCGCTCATCAATGTGAGCTAAATAGGCTGTTTTCATCTGTTTAATAAGTGAATCATATAAGGCGTATAATTTTACCATTTATTTGATTTGACTATGCGAATTATGGAACTCAATGCTTTAACTGCTATTTCCCCTGTTGACGGGCGTTATTTTGAGAAAACCAAAGCTTTAAGCTCAATTTTTAGTGAATTTGGTCTGATTAAATACCGCGTATTAATTGAAGTTAAATGGTTGCAAGTCATGGCAGATAATGATGGCATTCCTGAAGTGCCACCATTTAGTGTCGAAGCCAGTCAATTTTTAGCCGATATTGCCACTAACTTTTCACTTGAAGATGCGCAAGCAGTAAAAGATATTGAGCGCACTACTAATCACGATGTGAAGGCGGTTGAGTACTTCTTAAAAGATAAGATTAAAGATAATGCAGAGCTTAACGCTGTGAGTGAATTTTTCCACTTTGCATGTACATCTGAAGATATTAACAATCTTTCTCATGCATTAATGTTGATCGATGGTCGTGAGGTTGTTTTGGCCGAGATGCAAAATATATTGTCTTTGATTGGTGCTTTGGCTAAAGACAATGCAAGTATTCCGATGTTATCTCGTACGCACGGTCAAACTGCATCACCAACCACGGTAGGCAAGGAGATGGCTAACTTTGCATTCCGTTTGAAACGACAAATTGAACATTTAAAATCGGTCAAAATTATGGGTAAGTTTAATGGCGCTGTGGGTAATTTTAACGCACATATTTCAGCCTATCCTGATCTTGACTGGCAGAGTATTTCACAAGATTTTATTGAAGGTCTGGGTGTTAACTATGCAATGTATACCGCACAAATTGAAACGCATGATTACATGGCAGAGTATTTTCACTCTATGAATCGCTTCAATACGATTCTGATTGATTATTGTCGTGATGTTTGGGGTTATATTTCCTTGGGTTATTTTAAGCAAAAAACCATTGCCGGTGAAGTGGGCTCATCCACCATGCCGCACAAAGTGAATCCGATTGATTTTGAGAATGGTGAAGGCAATCTAGGTATTGCCAATGCGCTAAATACACATTTAGCTGATAAGTTAGCCATTTCTCGCTGGCAGCGTGACCTGTCTGATTCAACTGTACTTAGAAATCTTGGCGTTAGCTGTGCCCATTGTCTGGTTGCCTATGCGTCGATTGCAAAAGGTATTAGCAAGCTAGAAACCAATGAAGCAAGACTGTTAGAAGATTTAGATAGTTCTTGGGAAGTATTGGCTGAGCCAATCCAAACGGTAATGCGCCGTTACGGTATTGAAAATCCGTATGAAAAACTCAAAGCACTCACGCGTGGTAACACCATTGATGCACAAGTGCTAGCAGAGTTTGTGAAAGATCTAGATATGCCGGCAGAGGCTAAGCAAGCCCTAGCAGATTTAACCCCAATGACTTACATTGGTGATGCAGAGAAATTAGCACAAGATATTGAAAAACTGATATAATTTCGCGTCTTATGCCTTTCGGTATGAGTATTAATATAATAAAAGGAGCAAAAAACCCATGGTTAAAATTAGACTAGCCCGAGGTGGAGCCAAGAAAAAACCTTTTTATTCAATTGTAGCAACAGACTCTAGAAAACGTAGAGACAGTGGTTACATTGAGCGTATTGGATATTTTAATCCAGTAGCTCGTGGACAAGAAGTTAGGCTTACCATCGAAGAAGATAGATTAGATTACTGGACATCAAAAGGTGCACAAATCTCTGATCGTGTTAAGCAACTTGTTAAAGAGTTCAAAGACCCTTCAATTCGTGAAAAACGTGTTGCAGCGCAAGATGCTAGAGCGGCGACAGTAGCGGCTAAATTAGCAGCTGAAGCTAAAGCAAAAGCAGACGAAGAAGCAAAGGCCGAGGCCGAAGCGAAAGCAGCAGAAGCGGCAGAAGCTAAGGCAGCAGCCGAAGCGGAAGCAGCAAGTGCAGCGGAAGCGGCTGACGAGTCAACAGAAGAGGAAAAAGCTGCTGAGTAATTCAACAGCAACCCCTTCTAACCCTAAAAGGCTGTTGGTCGGTAAGATCAATGGCCTTTTTGGCGTTCAGGGCTGGGTGAAATTATTTTCACACACACAACCTCGAAAGAACATCCTATCCTATCAACCTTGGCATATTCAGATAGATGGTCAGTGGCAAACATTAGATATCCTTAAGGGTCGAGAGCAAGGCAAAACTATTGTCGCCCAACTTAGGGACATCAATAATCGTGAACAAGCACAATCTATGATTGGCATTGACTTGTACATTGAAAAATCACAATTACCTAAACTACTCGAAGGCGAACATTATTGGGAGGATTTAATAGGTCTAGAAGTTATCAACCAACAACAGGTCGTGCTTGGCAAGGTTAGTAATTTGGTCGATACGGGTGCTAACAATGTGTTGGTAGTGAGCGGTGACAAAGAGTCTTCGTCAAGCAAGGATAGAAAAGAACACTGGGTGCCATACATTGAGCCGTTCCTTATTTCAGTCGATATTGGTAAAAAACAAATACTAGTTGATTGGGATGAGGATTTTTAAAGCCTTTAGAATTACACACAATAAAAAACCCGCAGCTTGCGGGTTTTTTATTAGATGATAAATACTTAAGTTAATAAGGATTTATCAATGCCAATATTTTCTAAGAAATGTCTGACTTTAGTGTTTGCACCAACAATGGTGATATCGGCAGATTTTTCAATACAAATATTGCAAATCTCGGCAATACCGCGTGAAGTAGTGTAATCAATTACAGGCACATTTGATAGATCTAGAATCGCCCTATTGTAATTAGTCTTAGTCGAGAAGTCTCGAACAATGCCTTTAGCCGAGCCAAAACTCATTGGGCCATTCAGTTGGTAGAATAATGTATTACCGGCACGGATCAACTCTTGATGAGCTTCATCAAGATGTGAAGCTTCTTCAATGGTTTGCACAGAAACAATGCTGGCTAATTGAACGTCGGTCATTCTTTGTAAGAAGATTAGGCTGGCCATTACTAAGCCAATACCAACTGCCGCCATTAAGTTGTAAAGTACGGTAACACCGAGTACGACAATCATAATCAATGCGCCAGATTTTGGCGTTGACATCAAGCCTTTTAAGTATTCCCAATCAATAATATCGGTACCAACTTTTACTAAGATCGCACCCAATACTGCCAGTGGAATTTCTTGTGCGTATTGTGCACCACCCAAAACAATTGCAAGTAGTAAAACCGCATGTAATGCACCAGAAATCGGGGTCAAACCACCGGCTTTAACATTGGTCATGGTGCGCATAGTTGCACCTGCACCTGGTAAACCGCCAAATAAACCTGACATAGTATTACCAATACCTTGGCCGATTAATTCACGATCTGACTTATGGTGAGTACGAGTGATTTCATCTGACACTAAGGAAGTTAATAAAGAGTCAATTGAGCCTAAGATGGCCAACATCATGCCTGAGGCAACCATATCAAGAATAATGCTTGACTCCCAAACTGGCATTTGGAATGAAGGCAGTCCTGTTGGGATCTCGCCCAATATCATACTGTTTAAAGGTTCAACTGTTGATGAAAAGTATTGTGGCAAGAATAATAAAATTAACGTACCGGTAATGAGTGCAAATAGCGGTGCTGGAATAAGTTTGCCAATTTTCTTTGGCAGCAAATAAACCACAGCCAAAGTGATGAGTGCAATGGTAATAGCGCCGGTATTGGCAAAATAGTTTTCAACACCACTTAGTTGCGAAAAAATACCCATGGTAGAGCCTTTAATCTCATATAAGCCAAGTACTTGCGGGATTTGTAAAATGATGATAATAACACCAATACCAGTCATAAAGCCAGAGGTTACTGGGTGCGGCATCAGGTTGATAAAACGGCCTAATCTTAAAACACCAAAGCCAATTTGGAACAAGCCACCTAATACAACAGTAGTGAAGGCGATGGCTAATCCAGTTTCAGGAAATAGGGCGATGTACTTAGTGACAATCAATGCCATCACTACCGTCATTGGGCCGGTTGGACCAGATACCTGAGCACCTGTACCACCAAATAACGCAGCAAAGAAGCCAGTAATAATTGCACCATAAAGACCTGCAATTGCACCTGCACCTGAGGCTAGACCCATTGCAATGGCAAATGGAAGAGCGACAACACCTGCTGTAATACCACCAGTAATATCGCCACGGATATTATTAAAATGTAAATTCTCAATTAGCTTCATAGGCCTAATCCTTGTATTTTTTAAATTTATTGAAATAAATATGTCTGAAAAGACAAGGTCAGTATTATACAAAATGACACACATTAAATGTAGTTATTATTATATAATATATCTCTTATATTCCTCTGACTCTTCTGTAGTTAGAACTAGATTTTTTAAAATAATTGGAATTACAAATGGATAAGATTGCGAAGTTTTTGCCTTTTTTGGCGTGGATTCATGAGATAAAAGATAAAGACATACTAAAAGCAGATTTAGTCGCAGGTTTGACCGTTGCATTGGTATTAGTACCACAATCAATGGCTTACGCACAATTAGCAGGTCTTGCGCCACAATACGGTTTATACGCCTCATTCTTACCAGTGATGATTGCAGCATTGATGGGCTCATCTCGTCAGTTAGGTACTGGCCCTGTTGCTGTTGTGTCTCTATTAACTGCTGCTGCTATTCCGACGATTATTCCGCCAGGTGCTGATATGGTAACTTATGCAGCTTACGCTTCATTGCTAGCATTCTTGGTAGGTATATTCCAATTTGCGTTAGGCGCACTAAAACTTGGTTTTGTTATTAACTTCTTATCTCACCCAGTTGTGGTTGGCTTTACCAACGCGGCTGCGATTATTATTGGCACCTCGCAGTTGTCCAAAGTATTTGGCGTTGATAAAGGTGTAGGTGAACATACTTATGAGCAGGTTTGGGGTGTGTTAATTAATGCTTCGCAGCATACACACGCATGGACTTTGTTTGCCGCAATTGTTGCGTTTGCTATTATGATTGGTGTTAAGCAGTACGCACCAAAATTACCCGGTGTTTTATTGGCAGTAGTAGTAACTACGATTATTTCTTGGGTAATGGATTTTGGCACACCAGTGGCAGATGGTGGTCTTGGCGGTGCAATTGTTGGTTCTATTCCTGAGGGCTTGCCTTCGTTAACCATTCCAAATTTTGATTTTTCTGTAATCAATCAGATGATTGTGACAGCAATAACAATTGGTTTGATTGGTTTTATGGAAGCTATTTCGATTGCGAAAGCCATGGCTGCACAAACCAAACAACGCCTTAATGCTGATCAAGAATTAATGGGTCAAGGTTTGGCGAACGTTGTTTCAAGCTTTTTCCAAGGTTACGCAGTTTCAGGTTCATTTTCACGTTCGGCAGTGAATATTTCAGCAGGTGCAATCACAGGTTTTTCATCAGTAGTAACGGCGGTAATTGTCGGTATTACTTTATTATGGTTAACGCCATTGTTATACCACTTACCTCAAGCAACTTTGGCAGCTGTAATTATCATGGCCGTGATTAACTTGATTAAATTTGCACCGATTATGCATGCCTGGAAAGTTGAAAAGCATGATGCAATTGTTGCAGTGACATCGTTTGTATTAACGCTATTATTTGCACCACACTTGGAAAATGGTATTGTAATTGGTGTGATTTTGTCATTGGCGTTATTTTTGTATCGCACGATGGAGCCAAGATTTACAGAGCTGTCTGCGCACGATGGATCAAGTATGTTGGTTAATGCGCTAGATAATAAGCTGGAACGCTGTGAAGTAGTGTCAATTGTTAAATACTCAGGCTCACTTTATTTTGCCAATGCTGGTTATTTTGAAGATAAAATTTTAAAACTTATTGCCGATAAGCACGAGTGCTTAAAATATATCATTGTAGATATGGCCGGTATTAACCAAATTGACGCTTCTGGCGAGGATGTTTTGACAGGTCTTCTAGAGCGTTGTTCTGCTGGTGGTGTTGAGATTTTATTTGCTCGAACAGAAGGTATTGAAAGCGTTTTGAAACGATCTGGCTTTATAGACAGATTCGGTGAAGACCGTTTTTATGAACGCCGTACTGATGCACTTCGTTTTGCTTGGAAAGAGTTAGGCGATGAAGAGGCGGCCTCTAAGAGTCCACTTAAACATCTGATTTCATAAAGCCGTTATTGGAATAAAAATAAAAAGACCCGAGTTAAGCTCGGGTCTTTTTATATGTACAACTATTGCTTATAAATTTTCATAAAACGCTTTTACGAAGTATAGTCCTTGTGGCTCAGCAGTGGCGCCAGCACGCTTTCTGTCTTTTGCTTCCAGTACTTCTTTAACCCATTCAATCGATTTTTCACCTCTGCCAACCTTGAGTAGTGTGCCAACAATATTACGCACCATGTGGTGTAAGAATGCATTGGCTTTAATATCGAGTAAGATTTCATGATCAGTTTGAGTTAATCGAATAAATTCAATGGTTTTGATTGGAGATTTGGCCTGGCACAAACTACCTCTAAAGCTAGAGAAATCATGCTCACCAAGCAAATATTCAGC
>DNJI01000001.1 GCA_003489145.1 Gammaproteobacteria bacterium
AGCCGTTATCGTGAAAGAGAGCGCCAAGTACAGCTGGCTAAAGAGCGTGGTGAAGAACATATTGGTGATCAGGCCAGTCAAATTATCTTAGCCAAAGCTAAGAAAAAATCCCTTAAAAAACAAAATTAATTACTTATGTTTACACGTCAAGACATCCCTAAACTAAAGAAAGATCTCAGTATTCAAACCACATTATTAGGGCATGATTTAATCCTTAAAACGCGATGGGGTGTGTTTAGTCCGCGCTCGATTGATGATGGTACTTTGCTGTTAATGAAATATTTAGAGGTTGCTAAAAAAGATAAATGCCTTGATTTGGGTTGTGGTTATGGCCCAATAGGACTGGCTGTGGCAAAGTCTTGCCCGCAGGGTGAGGTGCACATGGTGGATAAGGATTTTGTTGCGGTTGAGTTATCAAACAACAATGCTAAACTTAATCATATTGATAATGCACAAGCCTATTTGTCTGATGCATTTTTGAGTGTCAATAAAGACAATTATTTTGACCAAATAATTTCCAATGTACCTGCTAAAGTAGGTCGAGAGCAACTCAGTATTATTCTCTATGATGCGTATGATGCACTTAAGCCGGGTGGAAAAATCACCTTTGTTACTATTAATGGCTTGCGACATTTTATTAAAGATAATTTTAAATCAGTGTTTGGTAATTATAAAAAACTTAAACAAGGGCAAAAATACACAATTTCTCAAGCGATTAAGTAATAGAATAATTGCGTAATTAATAATAGAAGAGTAAAATACTCGGATATTTAGAATTAAGAACCAAAAATAGGAGTGATACAATGGAAGTAATGGCAAGAATTCAGGCTCAAGTAGACAGCGCACCAATCGTACTTTATATGAAAGGAACGCCTCAGTTTCCACAATGTGGATTTTCTGCTAAAGCAGCGCAAACATTAGCTTCAACGGGTGTTGAGTTTGCTTATGTCAACATTTTTGACGATCAAGAGGTGATGCAAAATTTACCCAATTTTCAAGATTGGCCAACGTTTCCACAGATCTACTTCAACTCTGAATTAATGGGTGGTGGCGATATTATTGTTGAGATGGCTGAGATGGGCACTTTGCAAGCAGCCATGCAAGAGGCAACAGATAAGTTTAGTTAATAATTTCTTCTTAGCTACAGGTTGTGCAACTTGTAGCCGTTATTTTTAAGCCAGCTTTTGCTGGCTTTATATTTTGGCAAAATTGATTCAACCAACTGCCAAAAATCTTTCGAATGGTTTTTAATCTTTGTATGAGCAAGCTCATGCACAATCACATAGTCGATAACATTCATTGGCGCCATAATAAGCAAATAGTTAAGGTTGATGTTATTCACACCACTACAAGAACCCCATAGGGTTTTTTGCGTCTTAAGGCGCACTTGTTGATAGTTGAGTTGATAAAGACCTGCATAATAATCTAGTCTTGGTAGGGCGACATTTTTAAAAGCAGTCTTATACCAAGCCAAAAATTCCTGCTTTCCACCGGTATTAAGACTGAATATTTGACCATCAAAGCTCAAGCCTTTAGCATAGGTGATATCAATATTTAACGGATATTCACCACCCAAATATAAGAATTTTTCACCCTCTATATAACCATGTTTTTGAGGTTTTTTAGCATCGATAGAGGTTGACTTTTTCTCAATCCAGTTGGATTTTTCATCAATAAATTGTTCTATTTTTTTAACCGATAACCGATTCGGTGCACGTACAATGAGCTCAGCATTGCTGTTAATTTGCAGACTCAAAGTTTTGCGTTTAGAACGAATTAACTGATAATTCATAATCACTATTTAACCCGATAAAAACCTAAAAATTGGCCCATTGTTAAAATTTCCTAAATTTTTATTATGCAACTGTAAGTTACACCTAAATATTGAAATATAGATTGTTTTTGAGGATTTATAGCTATTTTTAGTACAAAAAAGGCCTTTATTGAGAATATATTTATCTAATTTTAATTATTTCCTAAATTTTAAAAACTCAATAGAGTGTAAATATTATCTTTATTTGATGCATTAGTTAAGTTTATGAAAGGTTCGAATGCCGGCCTCATTTTGCAGTAAACTTCTATTTTTTTTATCAAATATAAATATAGGATTTAATATGAATTTGAACGTATATCTATCTGGTGAAATACATACAGATTGGAGGAGTCGCCTAAAAGAAGGTTGTGAAGCGCATAATTTAGCTATTGTCTTTACGTCTGCCGTCACAGATCACGAAGCAAGTGATGCTGCAGGTGATATGCTTGGTGTAGAAAGTATCAACTACTGGCGCGATCATAAATCTGCAAAAGTTAATGCAATACGAACTAAGACCCTTATTGAAAACTGTGACGTAGCTGTGGTGCGTTTTGGAGATAAGTACAAGCAGTGGAATGCAGCTTTTGATGCCGGGTATTGCTCTGCATTAGGCAAGCCTTACATCACCCTCCATGATGAAGGCATAGTGCACCCACTGAAGGAAGTTGATGGTTCGGCAATGGCATGGGCCACAACATCGGATCAAGTTATTGAAATTCTAAAATATGTTTTGACTGAAAAATAAGCCTATCTGAAGACTTTAGGGTAGCCGGCAGCTTGGCTTCAGACGCTTAATTCAAGTGTTAATCAACCCAAGCTCTGGCATTTTCAAACATTCTCAACCATGGGCTACGCTCATCCCAGTCTTTTGGATGGTATGAGTTTTGTACCGCACGGAATACACGCTCAGGATGTGGCATCATAATGGTTACCTGGCCAGAATCATTCGTCACACCGGCTACAGCGTTGTCTGATCCATTTGGATTGTGAGGGTAGGTTTGTGTCAAATCACCTGCATGATCGACATATTGTAATGCGATGTGCTGATCAGATTGATTGCCTTTGAATATTGCACGGCCTTCACCATGAGCAATGGCGATTGGCATGATGGATCCTGCCATGTCTTTTAAGAAAATTGAATTCGACTGACCAATTTTAACCGATGAAAAACGTGCTTCAAATTGCTCTGAAACATTGCGATTAAAGCTAGGCCAGTGTTCGGATCCAGGGATAATTTCACTGAGATTAGACATCATTTGGCAGCCGTTACAAATCCCGAGTGCAAAGCTATCATCTCGCTCGAAAAAAGCCTGGAAGTTGTCTTTAGCGCTTGCATTGTACAAAATAGAACTGGCCCAGCCTCTGCCAGCACCAAGAACATCGCCATAAGAGAAGCCACCACAAGCCACCAGTCCTTTGAAATCTGCCAATGAAATTCGACCTGATAGAATGTCACTCATGTGTACATCAATTGCATCGAACTCGGCCTTGTTAAAGGCCGCGGCCATTTCTACTTGACCGTTAATGCCTTGCTCTCTTAATATGGCAATTTTTGGTTTGGCGTTAGTGGCAATATAAGGGGCTGATATGGATTGGTTATGATCAAAAGAAAGATCAGTTTTTAAACCTTTTGTGTCTTCTATAATGCTTGCAAATTCTTCTTCAGCACATTGAGGATTGTCACGTAGTTTAGCTATTTCATATGAAGTAGATGACCATAAAGATTGTAACTGTGCACGAGGTTGTTCAAATAATACTTCGTCATTTGTCTGAATTTGAATGCTATCTGTGTCATTAATACTAGCAATGTGACGTGTACAATCGCTTAAGCCTGCTGTCATTAAAGCTTGTGTTACAGCGTCTTTATTATTGTTACTTACTTGAATAACGCAGCCTAACTCTTCATTAAATAAATCAGCAATATTTTGTTCATTGGCTTGAATATCAAGCCCACAATGTGAAGTGAATGCCATCTCCAATAGTGTCGTTATTACACCACCATCACTACGGTCGTGATAGGCGCTAATTAACCCATCTTTGTTGAGTTGATTAATCACTGTGAAGAATGACTTGAATACGGCGCTATCGTCAAGGTTTGGCGCAACATCGCCTACTTGGTTATATACTTGTGCTAGGCACGAGCCACCCATTCTATTTTGTCCGAAGCCCAGGTCGATCAGCCATAATTCAGAGGCTTCATCTGTATTTAATAAAGGTGTGATTTGTAATCTTGCATCGGGCGTTTTTGCAAAAGCAGTAATGATGAGTGATAACGGTGCAGTCACCGCTTTGTCTTCACCATTTTCAACCCAAGAGCTTCTCATCGACATTGAATCTTTGCCAACCGGTACTGTTAATCCGAGTTCTGGACATAAATCCATGCCCACGCTTTTAACCGCTGCGAATAATTTGGCATCTTCGCCCGGATGACCGCTGGCACTCATCCAATTAGCACTTAGACTAATATGGTGAATATCTTCAACATAACCACCCAACATATTGGTTAACGCTTCACCAATGGTCATTCTAGCAGCAGATTCAGCATTGACTAATGCCAAGGGTGTCTTTTCGCCCAATGACATTATTTCACCTTGATAGCCGACATAATCCGCTAATGAGATTGCACAATCAGCCACGGGTACTTGCCACGGCCCTACAAATTGATCCCTAGCAACCATGCCAGTAACGCTTCGATCGCCAATCGTAATTAAGAAATTTTTGCTAGCAACGGTGGGTAATTGCAAAATGCGAGTAATCGCCTCATCAAGTTTGATATCACTAGCGTCAAGTGCATTAAGATGATCAACCGGTGTTCGAGCGTCAATACTGGTTTTTGGCGGGTTGCCTAGTAATACACTCATTGGCATCTGAATTGGATTATTGTCAAACAGCGAATCACTTAAAACCAATTCTTGTTCTTTGGTAGATTCACCAAGCACAGCGAATGGTGCGCGTTCACGTGCACAAATACTGCTAAATAAGTCTAAGCTAGAGGGGGCAATAGCAAGAACATAACGCTCTTGAGATTCATTACACCAAATCTCAAGTGGTGACATTTGGTTGTCATCATTAGGGATATTGCGTAATTCAAAACGACCACCACGACCTGAGTCATTCACTAATTCAGGCAGGCCATTTGATAGTCCGCCTGCACCAATATCGTGAATAGAAACGATAGGGTTGTCTTTACCTAGATTGGTACAACGATCAATAACTTCTTGGGCGCGTCTTTCCATTTCAGGGTTGGCACGTTGTACTGAGGCAAAATCTAAGTCTTCACTTTGCTCACCACTTTTAACCGATGAGGCAGCGCCACCACCTAAGCCAATCAACATGGCTGGACCACCGAGAACAATAATTTTG
>DNJI01000080.1:0-3401 GCA_003489145.1 Gammaproteobacteria bacterium
ATAACATCTTCAGTAGCTTTGACAGCATGAATCACCACAGGCAAATCATATTTTTCCGCTATTTCTAATTGCGATACAAAAAAATTTAATTGAGTTTCTTTATCAACTTTTTTAATATAATCTAACCCGCATTCGCCAATGGCAATTGGATTATTGCACTTAACCAAATATTCCAAATGATTTAAATCTTGTTGAGTGTGTATTTCTACTAACCAAGGGTGAATGCCCAATGAAAAATACGGATACATTTGTACATCAATCCAGTTTTGTTTGCCAATACTTGGCACAATAGCCACCGCATTTTCGGCGATTGCATTCATGTCGTCAAAATCTAGATGTGCATGTGAATTAATCATATCTTTAAATCTTATCATAAACTTGATTAAAAGCACATGTTTGAGATTAAGTTTTTATTGTTAAAATTGCGTTATAAGCTTCCAATCAAATTAAAAAGTGATTATAATAGTCCGATTATTCTGTACGTAGATAGTATTAACAATTATGAAAACATTTAGCGCTAAAGCACATGAAGTAAAAAGAGAATGGTTCCTAGTGGATGCCGATGGCAAGACGTTGGGTCGTATGGCAACTGAAGTTGCGTCTCGCCTTCGTGGTAAACATAAGCCTGAGTACACGCCGCACACTGATACGGGTGACTACATTGTTATTATTAACGCTGAAAAAGTTAAAGTAACAGGTAACAAATTTGATGACAAAATGTACTACCACCACACAGGTTATGTTGGTAACTTAAAGTCAATCGCATTTAAAGATTTACAAGCTAAAAAGCCTGAAGAGATTATCAACAAGGCAGTAAAAGGCATGTTGCCAAAAGGTCCGTTAGGCAGAGACATGTTTAGAAAAATGAAAGTATTTACAGGTTCAGAGCACACACATGGTGCACAACAGCCCCAGCTTTTAGAAATTTGATTTTAGATATTTAAGGCAAGATTATTATGGCAAAGACAGAAACATTTTACGCAACAGGCAGAAGAAAAACATCAGTAGCTCGTGTTTACATGACTAAAGGTAAAGGTGTGTTCACAGTAAACAAACGTCCAATGGGCGAATATTTTGGTCGTGAAACTTCTTCAATGATTATCAACCAACCATTAGACACGGTTGAAATGAGAGACAAGTTTGATTTCAACATTACGGTTAAAGGTGGTGGTGATACTGGTCAAGCGGGTGCAATTCGTTTGGGCGTTACACGTGCATTGATGGAATACGATAATGATCTTAGACCTGATTTACGTAAGGCAGGCTTTGTTACTCGTGATGCTAGAATCGTAGAGCGTAAGAAAGTTGGCCGTAAGAAGGCGCGTAAGAGCGAGCAGTTCTCAAAACGTTAAGAAATCTCTTAACCAATTTCAAAAAAAACCCGCTTTATGCGGGTTTTTTATTGCTTTAAATTTGGTAGTCGTATTGTTCTAGTTTGTTGTACTTGATAATAGACTGTACCGTTTCAACATAATCATAACCAATTTCAGCATAATTCTCCAAGCCTTCAGCTAGCCCCACCCCAGTAATGGGTTGTTGAGTATCACGTTTGTGTTTTCTAATTTTTCTAAGTGTTTCATAAGCAGAGTTTCGATTAATAGAGCGCATATAGTAAGCAATACCTTTGGATAAGGAGGCAAACTTGGCAACTTCATGCGTGGCTTTTTTATCGCGTCTTAGCGGCACTACGCCGCAGCCTTTTTTAAAACACCAAAGCCCAAAATAATTATGATAATGTTTGGCAAACCGAGACCGCCCCCAGCTAGACTCATAAGCTGCCTGTGCTAAAACCAAGGAAGTGGGCACAATATCAACCGAACTAAGTAAGTCTTCAATGCTAGCATCATCTTTAAACTTGTAGTATTTTTTGAGTGCAGTCATTTTATTATCACTCAGGAGTTCGCTTTTAATTCGGTTTCTTAATTCAATAATATCAGAATTTTGTCGTTTCACTTCGGGCAACAAATATTCAAAGAAAGCTTTTTTTCTGGCTTTTACATCCGTGATTTTCTCAAAGTCAGGCGCACGTTCTGAATTCATCCACGCCTCCAGTCCCCAAAATTCATCTGCATGAATTGGGCTGGAAAATATAACGAAAATAATCAGTAGGTTTTTAAACTTCAAATCGTTCACAAGAGCCGGAAATAACCTCTATTGTAAACATATTCTTAATGGTCGATTGGGATAAATACGATTTGATTATACGAATAACCCCCGCATGTGCAACGATTAAAACGGATTTATGTTGTTGTTCATTTTGAATAATTGGCTCAAATACTGACAGAACTCTAACTTCAAAATCATGCAAGTATTCAGCATTCGGTGGGCGATTAGCAATAGGATCGGCCTTAAACTGATCCACAACAACTTGGCCAATTTCACTCGTGCTTCTACCTTGCCAGTCGCCGAATCCTAGCTCTTCAAGATCATCAAATATTTGGTAAGGTATGTGCTGCGTAGTAGATAAATGTTTAGCAAAATCGGCGCACCGAATGAGTGGTGATGTGGCAATAAAATCCCAGGTCTTATTTTGTGTAGAATCTAGCATCTGCTGCCAGCCTTTCTCAGTCAACGCATCGTCTTGATTGCCTCGATACAGGCGTCCGCCTTGAGGTTCGCCATGCCTCAATAGGTCAAGAATCATTCGTTAACTTGTTCTCGTGACATTAGGTGGTTAACTGCCTCAGTAGGGGATACTAGTCCTTGAGTAACTTGGTAAACTTGCTCACAAATTGGCATTTCGATTTGATTGTTTTTTGCGATTGATAAGACCAATTCTAAAGTATTAAGACCTTCAACCGTGGCACCAACATTGTTTAAAGCCTGCTCAACACTTTGGTTGTTGGCTAATTCCTTGCCAAATCGGCGATTTCTAGATAAATCATCCGAACAAGTAAGTACCAAATCGCCCAAACCTGATAGGCCATTGAACGTCTTTTCGTTAGCACCTAGGCTTTTTCCAAAGCGGATCATCTCGGCCAAGCCTCGTGTGATCAGTGCCGCCTGTGTGTTAGCGCCATAACCCAAACCAGATGCAATACCAGCAGCAATAGCAAGAATATTCTTAACCGAGCCACCCACTTCTACACCGATGATATCTTCATTGGTGTATGCTCTTAATGTCTTGGTATGTAATGCTTTAGCCCAATACTCTCGAGTATTTTTATCCGTTGAAGCAACCGTCAACGCGGTTGGTTTATGGCTAGCAACCTCAAAGGCAAAACTAGGGCCAGAAATCACACAGCTTGGATGACTGCCTAGAATCTCCTCAAAGCTTTCATGTAAAAATCCTTGTTGGTGGGTGTCAAACCCTTTGGTTACCCAGGCTATAGGTTGTCCTGACGTTAGGAATGGTTTAATACTTTCCAATGTTGTGGCAAAGCCATAACTCGGTACCGCAA
>DNJI01000080.1:3815-9408 GCA_003489145.1 Gammaproteobacteria bacterium
GCAGGGTGTCGTGGTTTAAGGGTTTCTATCTCTGCTTCTGCATAGGTATGCAAATAGATCTTATCAAAATTATCTGATAGTGCGATAGACAGTGCGCTACCCCAGGCACCAGCACCAATAATGGATAGGTTAGCCATTTAGAATATCGTCCAATCGACCAGATTGCTCTGCAGCTGACAGATCATCAAACCCACCCACATGCGTGCCATTGATAAAGATTTGAGGTACGGTATTCCTGCCCGTTTTTTCCATCACTTCATCCCAGTCATTTTGGCTTTTTACGTATCTTTTTTGATAAGAAATATGGCGCTTGTCTAATAATTGATAAGCTCTTTGGCAAAATGGACAAGCGTCAGAACAATAAATAATATTTTTTTTCATCTTTAAAAAAGCCTTTTATTTTTTAATGGGCAAATTAGCTCTTTGCCATGCAAGCATACCACCTTTAAGGTTATACACCTGTTCAAAATTATTACGGGTTAACAAGCCAGCAATATGTGATGAGCGAGAGCCACTACGGCAATACACTAAAATCTTTTTACTGTTGTCTAAGCTATCCAATTGGTTTTTAACTTGAGACAGAGGAATATGAGTGTCTTTAGCAATATAACCTGCTTTCCTTTCTTTGGCTTCACGCACATCCAAGATAATTAAGTTTTTTTCATCCATCAGTGCAATGGCACCATTGGCATCAACGTCCTCATATTTTTTAAGCTTATCAGTAACAATATTGCCAATAAATAGCGCAATCAAAACAGCCAATGTGATTGTTGTAAAAATTTGATCGTCGTTTAGTAAAAATTCTAATATTTCCATAGTCGTTGTTAGTTTTAATTTTTCCCTTTCAAAAAGTTATTCAGCATTTCATGACCTTCTTCAGTCAGAATAGATTCTGGATGAAATTGCACACCTTCAATTGCAAGCTCTTTATGTCTAATACCCATAATTTCGTCAATCTTACCTTGTTCGTCTTTAGTCCAAGAGGTAATATCAAAGCAATCAGGCAAGCTAGATTGTTCAGCAACTAAGGAATGATAGCGTGTGGCATTTAAAGGATTTTTTAAATCCGTAAATACACCTTGATTGTTGTGATGCACAGGAGATATCTTGCCATGCATGATCTTTTTAGCGCCAACTACATTGCCGCCAAAAGCCTGTACCATGGCTTGAAAACCTAAGCAAACACCCAGCATCGGCACCTTGCCAGAGAAGTGTTTAATAGCTTCAATAGAAATTCCCGCTTCATTCGGCGTACAAGGGCCTGGAGAAATCACTAAAAACTCAGGGTTGAGTTTTTCAATTTCTTGTATAGTAATTTCATCATTACGATGTACTTCAACCACTTGACCTAACTCACCAAAATACTGCACTAGGTTATAGGTAAACGAATCGTAATTGTCAATCATTAGTAACATAATGAGGCTTATTTTACCGCTATTTAATTGCTAAAAAGGAGGCAAAATTAAGACACTGAAAGTGACATAAGCTTTGGCTAAATCCTGCAGAGTTGAGTCGATCAAAGTGAGTCTTTTTATTGTCAGTAATCAGTACATTTTCTATTGATTGGCGCTTAGCGGCAATCTCTAGCTCGCTATAGCCGTTGGCGCGTTTAAAGTCTAAATGTAGTTTAGTAACTTCAGTTTGTTTTTTTTCATCATCAAAGTGAATTTTCTCAGAGACGATTAACACGCCGCCAGGATTTAAACCTTGATAAATTTTATTAATTAAAGCTTGTCTTTGTTTAACTGGGATAAATTGCAAGGTTAGGTTTAAGACGACGATAGATGAATTTTCACAACTTATGTCTTTAATATCGCTACAAATAACATCAAAGTTTGATATTTTACCATCAAGATTATTCCTGCATTTCTTCACCATTTCAATCGAATTATCCACAGCGATAATTCGATTATGTTGATGCGGGTTGTTTATGCTTAGTGCTAAAGAAACAGCGCCGGTTGACGCACCAAGATCATAATAATTGGTATTATTTTGACCATAAGTTTTAACCATGAGTCCTATCATCTCAATCATGCTTTGATAACCTGGGACTGAACGCCTGACCATATCGTCAAATACGTTGACAACACTTTTGTCAAAAGTGAAGTTGACTAAATCATTTTCCTTGGTAAAAATTTGATCACGCATATAAACACTCTAAAAAGAATTCACTCACCAAAAGTTTGGTTGTGCCAATAGTAAAAGTTGATCGTCTACCCCAAGTGCTACCAGTATGGGTGATTTGCAGTGGCCCACGTATAATAGTGGGGTCGTTAAATAGTACTTCACCCAAAGGTTTTGAGCCAATACTGAGTAAATCTTTTGTATCGTTTGTTATAGGTATGACCGAGCGTGCAAACACCATTACTTGAGTATTGCCTAATAATTCTACTTCTCGAATGATGGAATCACCTGTGAAGTCAAGTATGGCTGCCTCGTTTTGGTGAGGTTCGAGTTGTGTTTGTAAAAGCACATTCACTGCAAAATCGTCAAACTTTCTTTTAAGTTTAGCCGTGAGCGACTGATCATCATCAAGCCAATACATGACAGCATTAGGCACGTCACGTGCTTGCTTTAAACTCTGCCATATTAAATCTTGCGTATTAATCATAGCGCTATTTTAAGCTAAGTATTCGCATATTGGGATTTGTCAGTAGTAATCCAGCGCATAATCAATGCATATTGTTTGCCTTCATCAAGTTGTAAAAATTGTTCTGAGTAAAAACGCACTTGCTTGAGTAAGTAACCATCACGCACAATATTGGCAATCTTCATATCGGCAATACCGGTTTGTTGCGTGCCTAAAATTTCACCTGGGCCGCGTAGTTCTAAGTCTTTATTAGCAATCAAAAAGCCATCGTTGGTTTGCCTTAGAATATCGATCCGTTCTGTGGCATTGGCACTGAGTGGTGATTGATACATTAAGATACAAATGCTCGCATCAGCGCCACGACCAACGCGACCACGTAGTTGGTGTAGTTGTGCCAAGCCCAATCGTTCCGAATTTTCAATAACCATTAGCGAAGCATTAGGTACATTGACACCCACCTCAATCACAGTGGTTGCTACTAGTACATTAATCTCCCCATTGGCAAATTGATGCATAATTTTAGATTTTTCGTCTTTATTCATTCTGCCATGAATGAGCACAATTGATAACCCTGGTAAATTTTCTTGTAAGTATTGGTGAGTCTTTGTGGCAGATTCTGCACGCAACACTTCTGATTCCTCAATTAAGGTGCAAACCCAATACACTTGATTGCTATCTTTGCATACTTGCTTTATTTTTTGTACCACCTCGTCTTTACGCTCACTGCTAAGTGCGATGGTTTTAATTGGCATTCGGCCCGGTGGTAATTCATCAATAATTGAGGTGTCAAGGTCAGCGTAAGCGCTCATGGTTAATGAGCGAGGAATAGGAGTAGCCGTCATCACTAATTGGTGCGGTGTGTTGTGTGCTTTTTGCGCCAAGGATAAGCGTTGGTGTACGCCAAATTTATGTTGCTCATCAATCACCACCAAACCCAATTTATTAAACTTGACCGATTCTTGAAACAAAGCGTGCGTGCCAATGATCACCTGTGCTTTGCCAGATTGGATGGCGTCTAATTGTTCAGCACGTTCACTTGTGTTTTGTGAGCCGATTAAAAAGGCAACTTTAACACCTAAAGGTTCAAGGTAATCTGAAAAACCATGTAAATGTTGGTTGGCAAGAATTTCAGTGGGCGCCATAATAGCTGTTTGAAAACCATTTTCAATTGCTTGCAAACAGGCAAAAACTGCGACAATGGTTTTTCCAGAGCCAACATCGCCTTGTAACAATCTAAGCATTGGATGATTCAAAGCCAAGTCGGTATTAATTTCATCAACACTTCTTTGTTGTGCGTTGGTGAGTTGAAAGCCAAGGTTTTCGGATAATTGCTTAGATAAAATTTTGGAAATTTTAAAAATATTGGAAATTTTACTTTTACGTTCGTTTTTGAGCTTAAGTAGGCTGAGTTGATGTGCACAAAGCTCTTCAATAATGAGTCTTTGCTGTGAAATATGCCTAAATTCGGCAATTTGTTCGAGGTTTTCCCCTGCTTTGGGGTGATGCAGTGTTTCCAGTGCTTGCTTGAGTGTTGGCATTGAGTTTTTTGCCAAATTTTCGAAATTGTCACTAAGTGAGGAATTTTTTAAAGTTTCCAGCGCAGTATTGATCCATTTTTTAAGTTGCGCTTGGTGAAGATTGCCCGTTAACGGGTAAACAGGACTTAATGTCGTTTCTAAAAGATTTGCTTGGCCTTTTGAGATCAATCGGTATTCTGGGTGGTGCATCTCCAAGCCGTCACGCCCAATTTTAATTTCGCCAAAGCACTGAATAATATCACCTCGCACTAATTGTTGTTTGTGATATTGATTAAAATGAAAAAATCGCAAAAGTAAGGTGCGATTATTGTTGTCAGACAAATAACACAGCAGTTGTCGTTGTCTTGTTGCCACTTCTTCGATACGATCAATCGTGAGCTGTACTAGTATCTCAGCGCCAACCTGTGCATCATCTAGCGAGGTAAATTTGGTTTTGTTTTGATAACGAAATGGCAAATGAAACAGTAAATGTTCCAAGTTATAAATGCCAATATTGTTGAGTTTATCTTGCGCTTTTGGGCCTAATCCGTTGAGCGAAATTATTGGATCAGATAAATTGTGCATCAGGATAGCTCTCCTTTAGGAGTATTAAAAGCTGTAACTGTCTTCCTTGACCACCATTACCCCATCCATCTCTACCTGTGCACCTTTAGGTAACTCGTTAATTCCAACTGCTGCACGTGCGGGATAAGGCTCGTCAAAATATTGAGCCATGATCTCATTAACCACCGGGAAGTTGTTCAAATCAGTTAAGTAAATATTGAGTTTAACAATATCATTGAGATTACCACCAGATTCTTTGCAAACTGCAGTTAAGTTTTTAAATACTTGGTTAATTTGCTCACTAATACCGCCTTCAATCATTTCCATTGATGCCGGCACTAAAGGAATTTGCCCAGATAGGTAAACCGTTGATCCGCCCGTAACATGTACAGCTTGAGAGTAAGTGCCAATTGCTTGCGGTGCTTTGTCAGTTGAGATAATGTGTTTTTGCATAATGTTTATTTTAAAGAGTTAATCATAAAATAATTATACGAAATATTTTGTTGATATGCAGATAAAAATTCTATAACTATTTTTTAATAAATATCAGGCCATTAACGATGTGGCATCTCTGTCAAATCAGTTTTTAGATAAATCAAGATGAGCAACTATATTGCGATAATCCACCAATATCAAAGAGTTCAGATGGTTTTAATCTGTAGTATTTCTCTTCCACATCCTTAGACTGCTCTGCGTAAGGTTGTGTTATGACATCTTGCAGTTCTCGAACTAGAGCGTAGTTCCTCTCGGTTGCTTGCTGATACGCAGGCATAACGAACCACTCTCGAAAACTGTATTTTGGGTTGATGAGTCTCATCTGCTTAGAGAGCTCCTCACGAGAGTGGGGAACAGTAATATTGCCGCTGAGTAGCTTCCATTTTATGAGCCACTCAGACCAGCGCTTGTCCATTTCTTCCGACGT
>DNJI01000020.1 GCA_003489145.1 Gammaproteobacteria bacterium
GAAGAAACTTACACTAAGGCCAAAGAATCATTATTTGAAAAGCTGGCTAAAGTTGAGGCAGTTAAAGGTACAGATACTTTCTTTAATGGTGCTGATTTCGCTATGATTGATGCAGCCTTTGCACCTATCTTTATGCGCCTTGCTTGGATTAATGAATTTACCGATAATGCAATATCAATCAATGAATTTAGCAATCTTAGTGCTTGGAGCGAGGCAATCTTAGTGGTTGATGAAGTTAAAGATTCAGTGTCTGAAGGAATAGATGATGTTTATTATTCCAATATCGAAGCGCGTGAAGGTTATCTGTCGACTTTACTGGTTGACGAATAGTCGTTTACAAAATCGCTAAAATGTTTTCAGGTGGTCGTCCAATGGCAATACCCTTATCAGTCTTGACAATTGGACGCTCAATCAAAATTGGATTATCAACCATTGCCTGAATCAAATCATCTTCACTGAGCGATTCATCATCCAAGTTATTTTCTTTATAAGGCGCTTCAAAGGTACGCATCAAATTACGTGGGTCCATGCCTAGCTCATCAAGCAAGGCTTTTAATTCTGCCACACTGGGCGTATCTTCAAGATATTTAATTACTTCGAAGTCTAGGCCTTTTTCTTCTAAAATAGCTAGGGTTAGTCTAGATTTTGTACATCTTGGATTATGGTAAATTTTTACACTCATTATTAAAAACTGGTTATGAAAAAAATTCTCATTATACTCTCACTTTTTTTGCCATTAACAACGACACAAGCAATTACAGTCGATGAAATTGTAGCAAAAGCTAGCACGCTTTGGGAAAACGAAAAAGCCATCAAAGTGCCAAATTTCTCACTCGTCGATATTGAGGGAAATGTGCATACTGACGAGTCAACCAAAGGCAAATACTTAGTAATCAACTTTTGGGCTACTTGGTGCCCACCTTGTCTAAAAGAGATTCCTGCTTTCGTAGAGTTCTACGAGAAAAATTCTGATAGAGTTGAAATACTAGGATTGGATTACGAGCAAGCCGATAAAAAAACCATTCTAGAATTTACCGATACCTTTATGGTTAATTATCCAATCATCCTATTTGATGATAAAAATGGCTCACAATTTACTAACTTTGGCGATGTGTTTGGCATGCCAACCACTTACATCTATGACCCAGAAGGCAGATTGGTTGATTTTCGTATGGGTGAAATCGACATCGAAACTTTAGAAAAATCCATTCTTTAAATCCAAGTCTTAGATTTTAGATTTTCATCACGCACCAACTTAGGCACCAAATAACCACTTAGACTACTCTTCAAGTCTTGATGTAATTGAATGGCGCGTTCATCACTGATTAAAAAGTGCTCTGCCCCTTTCACCTTGTCCAGCATGTGTAAGTAATACGGCAAGATACCAATATCAAATAACTTTAAACTCAGGCGCTCTAGGGTGCCCAAATCATCATTAACTCCTTTTAACAACACAGATTGGTTGAGTAGCGTGATATTTGTAAAATTTCCAATATTTTGGATAAACACTTCTGACACTTCATTTGCATGGTTAATGTGTGTCACTAAAACTACTTTTAACGCCGTTTTAGTGAGTAATTTGACCAATTTATCCGTTATTCTGCTTGGGGTAACCACCATAGAGCGAGAATGAACTCGTAATATCTTTATATGTTCAATATTTTCAATATTTCTGATTAATTGAGCTAGTTTTTCATCGCTCAAACTCAGAGGATCGCCACCACTGAGTATGACTTCATTGATTGATTGATGAGAGCGAATATAGTCTTCAATCGCTAGCCAGTTACTCATTGCATCATGGCCAGAATAATCAAAATTTTGTCGAAAACAATACTGGCAGTGAATCGCGCACACACGTGATGTAATTAATAAAACTCGATTAGGGTATTTGTGAATTAAACCGGCGACTGGTGAGTTATCTTCATCGCCCAATGGGGACAAGCTAAACTCTGCTTGGTTTTGTGCACTCCTAAAGGGAATAACTTGTTTTAATAAAGGATCATCTGGATTATTCTTATCAATCAGATTGGCAAATTCTAAAGGGATTTTGATTGGAAAGTGTCGATCTTTAAACTGATCACTTTGAAAAAAATCATTACAACTGTTCGCCCCTTTTAAGGTGTTTCTTGTATTGTGCTGCCAGTTGCTTTGCATAATGATTGATGCATTAAAAAGCCCCGTAAACGGGGCTTTTTAGATCATTCTTAGTGAATGTAATTATCAGAAATTAGCAGAAATTTGCAAAGTTTGCATCTGTTTGCTCTTTGCCATCTTCAAAGCCAGATTCCCACTCATCAGTAATTCTTTGCTCTTCAAGTTCAGGATTGTTTAAGAAACCAGCTACCCAACCTTGAATATAGTTATCGTTTACGCCCATTTCTTCCATTTTTTTAACACCTTCGTAGTAAGTCATTACTGATACTCCTTAATTTTTGTTTATAATTTCACACTCTTCAATCAGGCTTAAAATTACTTGATATCAGAGAAAGGTAATATTATAACCATTTAAAGCTATCAAGCAAGAAAAAATCATGAATTTATCTGAAATTACCGACGGACTTAATGACAAACAAAATCAATCAGTTACTTTAGATGATGTACAAAATGCTTTAATACTCGCGGGTGCAGGTAGTGGTAAAACCCGAGTCTTAACACACCGAATTGCTTATTTAGTCACACAGAAAAACACGCATATTGATGCTATTTTAGCAGTAACCTTTACCAACAAAGCTGCCAAGGAAATGCGTGAACGTCTTGAATTTTTATTAAGACGACCAATTAGAAGTATGTGGGTGGGCACTTTTCATGGATTGGCACATCGATTATTACGCGCCCATCCAATTGAAGCCAACTTAAGTGCACAATTTCAAATTCTTGATCAGCAAGATCAGTTTCGTATTGTTAAGCGCTTGATGAAAGAAAATCAAATCGATGAATCAAAATACCCGGTTAGAAAAATTCAGTGGTTTATCAACCAGCAAAAAGATGAAGGCATTCACCCGGGTGATATTGACGCTGGATATAACTACTTTGTTAAACAAAGTGTCAAAGTATTTGAGCTTTATGAGGCGCACTGTAAAGCCAATGAACTGATTGATTTTGCCGAACTTTTAGTACGTAGTTATGAGTTGCTAAAAAATAATACTGAGTTGCTTACACACTATCAAAATCGCTTTGAGCACATCTTGGTTGATGAGTTTCAAGACACCAACACCATTCAATACAAATGGATCAAATTACTCTCATCAGGAAAAAATCAAATATTTTGTGTGGGTGATGACGACCAATCAATCTATGGCTGGCGTGGCGCAAAGATAGAAAACATTCAAAAATTAGAATCTGATTTTCACCCTATTCAAACCATCCGACTTGAGCAAAATTACCGCTCTACAGGTAATATTCTAGGTGCGTCTAACGCACTAATTGCTAATAATTCTAATCGCCTAGGAAAGTCGTTGTGGACCGATTCTGGTAATGGTGATTTAATTGATATCTATGAAGCACGTACAGAAACCGATGAAGCAGACTACGTTGTCAGCACCATTCAAAAACACATTAACGATGGTGCATCAGCCAACGAATGTGCTATTTTGTATCGCTCAAATGCGCAGTCTAGAGGCTTTGAAGAGCGGTTAATTAAATACAATATTCCTTACGTGATTTACGGCGGTCTTCGCTTTTTTGAACGCGCTGAGATTAAAGATGCACTGTGTTACTTACGCTTAATGGAAAGCTCGGCTGATAATGTTGCTTTTGAG
>DNJI01000064.1 GCA_003489145.1 Gammaproteobacteria bacterium
GCTTTTTGTATTGCATCACTTGGGTGTAAATCATTCTCACTAATGTCATTAGCGAATTCACTAATGACACTTGATTCAAAAATCACTTCATCATCTGCTTTTAATAAAGGCACCTGTCCGGTTGGTGATATGGCTTTAAACCAATCAGGCGGATCCATTGGATTGATAAAAGTGATGTCATAATCAATCTTTTGTTTCTTTAAGATGATGATAGCGCGCTGTACAAACGGGCAAAGTTTAAAGCTAATGAGTTCTAATTTCATGGTTACTCCCTATGATATGGATGGTTGGTTAATAATGAATGTGCGCGGTAGATTTGTTCAACGGCTAGTAAGCGTGCCATGGAGTGCGGCAAGGTTAAGTTTGACAAGCCCCACAGCTGATTAGCATGCTGTTTACAAGTGGTAGATAGCCCATCTGCACCACCAATTAACAAGGCTATATTGTCACCATTTTGTTGCCAATTTTCCATGTTTTTGGCAATATCTTTGGTGGTGTTTTGCTTTCCGAATTCGTCAAAGGCAATGACATGGCTTGACCCTTGTGTGGCTTTTATCAGTAGTCCGCCTTCTAATTCTTTGATTTGATTGATATTTTTACCTTTTCGCTTTTGCGCTTCAAGTGTAATTAATTCAAAGTTAAGCGAGGCAGGTAATTGTTTTTGATAATGATTGATGCCCGTTTGTATCCAATCGGGCATTTTTTTTCCAATCGCAATCAGTTTGATCTTCATCTAAGTTAGTCGTCAGAACGCTCAGAACCAGACCAAAGTCTTTCCAGTTTGTAGAATTCTCGAGTTTTTTCTGTCATCACATGTACAACCACTTCAGCTAAATCAACCAGCATCCAATGACCAGTTTCTGCGCCTTCAATACCAACAACTTTCATGCCTAAACGTTTGGCTTCAATCTTAAGATTGTTGGCAATACCGCGTACATGTTGTATGGATCGTCCTGTGGCGACAACGATGGCTTCGATATCAGCACTTTGTTCTAATACTTTTAAGGTGATAATATCTTCGCCTTTGAGTTCTTCAATGGTGTCGGTAACGACTTTGAGTTGTTGTTCTAAATTCATAAGTGTTGTAGGTAGTGAATAATGGACTCCGGCAATAGGCCAGATAAACTTTGTTGCGCGCTCATTTTACCACTCAAGGCGGTGTTGAAAAGAATACAGTGAATATCGCTAGAAGAAATATCAAGCAGTTCAGTATTGGCAAAATACAGCAAGCCTGCAGTTTGATTATGCAGTTCAGTTATAGTCTGAGTTGGTGTAAATGAATAAGACGCGATGGGTGCTTGGCAATCAGGTCGCGCAATCACCACAAGGTGCACATATTGATGAAAGTCTTGGTAATTTTTCCAAGTAGATAAGTTGATAAAGCTATCCATACCAATAATCAAACAAACGGATGTGTCTGGATATTCGTGCTTAATATCAATCAAAGACTCAATCGTATAAGAAGCACTGTCTCGGTTAATTTCGCGTAAATCAATGGACAGCTCGTTAAATTCTCGAGTTGCTAATCGCAACATTTCAAGGCGTTGAGCATTAGAAAAGTTAAGCTTATTTTTATGCACAGGTGCTGCACAAGGCATTAAAAATAACTCAGACAGATCAAGTGTGCTTTTTAGTAAAGCTGCATTTTTTAAATGACCAAAATGAATAGGATCAAACGATCCACCAAAAAAACCAATCATAATAAGGCATCAAGGGCTTGTTGGCTCACCGGCTGCATTGGGTAAGTACGCGAACCATCATGAATATGATTACGATAACGTACAAAATCGTCTTCATTATCAATCATTAAAAATGGGTTGCCTGATTTTTGCTGCGCCATAGTGGTGGTGATCTGTGAACCATAATCATGCCCACAATGTAATAACACCTCATCTTCTATCTGTTTTAATTTTTGCATTGAATGAAACAGTACATTTGCATCAGCACCTGGCATTGCGCAGTGCCCTGCGCCATACACAAATAAACTGTCACCTGCAATCAGATGGCCATCGAGTAAGTAGCAAACACCGCCAGCTGTGTGCCCAGGGGTATTAATAATGGTTGCACTGGTAGCTCCTAACGTCACAGTATCTTTATCATCAACCGTTTTGATGGGGTTTTTGATGTCTAGATAAGGAATTTCATTTATGCCTGCAGTGATACTGGCCCCCGTTTTATTAGCGATTTCATCGACAGCATTCATGTGATCATTGTGCCAGTGGGTTAGCCAAATATCAGTGAGTGTATAGCCTTTATCAGTAATTTTTTGAATAAATAGGTCTGCTTCCCAAGCGGGGTCAACAATCGCACAGGTTTTAGAAGCATGATCAAAAATAAAATGGATTGAATTTTCATAAGTGCCAACATGATAGAGAATCTCTAAAGTATAGGATTTTTCAGTAAAGGTTTTTTCTAACATCAGAGCTTTCCATCAATAGTGTACAAACATTTTACCAAACTAGTCTTGACTAATTTGTCTTAGAGACTATAATTTACATCTTTTGCTTTGCAACCAGTTTTGGGGCTATAGCTCAGCTGGGAGAGCACGACACTGGCAGTGTCGGGGTCAGCGGTTCGATCCCGCTTAGCTCCACCATAAAGCAAAAAAAGTGTATGTCGCCTTCGTCTATCGGTTAGGACCCCAGGTTTTCATCCTGGTAAGAGGAGTTCGATTCTCCTAGGCGATGCCATATTCTAAAAATAGCTTAGTGTAAAAACTAAGCTATTTTTTTATCCTTTAAATCAAATTTCTCCATTAAAATATCTGTTTGTCCCGTTCGTCTAGCTGGCCCAGGACTCCAGGATTTCATCCTGGCAACAGGAGTTCGAATCTCTTACGGGACGCCACATTTTTCTTTTTTACTCTGTCTTTTTTACCTTCTACTGCGTTAGATTGGTAAAAA
>DNJI01000078.1 GCA_003489145.1 Gammaproteobacteria bacterium
GATGTTGCTGGTGATGGAACAACAACAGCGACCGTACTTGCGCAAGCATTAGTCGCAGAAGGTGTTAAATCTGTCGCAGCTGGCATGAACCCTATGGATCTTAAGCGTGGCATCGATAAAGCAACTGAAGCTGCCGTTAAGGCGCTAAGAGATTTATCACAACCTTGTAATGACACGAAAGCGATTGCTCAAGTGGGTACAATTTCAGCCAACTCAGACTCATCCGTAGGTGAAATTATTGCTGAAGCCATGGAAAAAGTGGGCAATGCTGGCGTAATTACCGTTGAAGAAGGTTCTGGTTTTGACAACGAATTAGAAGTTGTTGAAGGTATGCAGTTTGAGCGTGGTTACTTATCACCTTACTTTGTTAACAACCAAGACACCATGAGCGCTATTTTAGAGATGCCTCATATTTTATTAAATGAGTCAAAAATTTCAAACATTCGTGACTTGCTACCCGCTTTAGAAATTGCTCAAAAATCAGGCAGACCGTTATTGATCATTGCCGAAGACATTGAGGGTGAAGCTTTAGCAACCTTGGTTGTTAATAATATGCGTGGTATTGTGAAAGTCGCGGCGGTTAAATCACCAGGTTTTGGTGATCGTCGCAAGGCCATTTTGCAAGACTTAGCGGTTTTGACAGGTGGTGTGGTGATCTCTGAAGAGGTTGGCTTATCACTTGAAGGCGTAACTGAAGATCAATTGGGTTCTGCTAAACGTATTGAAGTTGGTAAAGAAGAAACAGTGGTTGTTGATGGTGCAGGTGAAAAATCTGATATCGATGGTCGCGTTGCACAAATCAAGGCACAACTCGAAAAAACAACTTCTGAATACGATAAAGAAAAACTCTCAGAGCGCTTAGCCAAGCTTTCTGGTGGTGTTGCCGTGATTAAAGTTGGTGCAGCTACTGAAGTGGCAATGAAAGAGAAAAAAGACCGCGTTGACGATGCGCTTCACGCAACACGTGCTGCGGTTGAAGAGGGTGTAGTTCCTGGTGGTGGTGTTGCGCTAGTTCGCGCAATTGCTGCATTAGACGGCCTAAAAGGTGAAAATCATGATCAAGATATTGGTATTATTTTAACTAAACGTGCTATGGAAGCGCCATTAAGACAAATCGTTTCTAATGGTGGTGGTGAAGCTTCTGTTGTACTTAACAACGTTGCTAATGGTGATGGTAACTACGGTTTTAACGCTTCTACAGAAGAATATGGCGACATGTTGAAAATGGGGATCTTAGATCCAACTAAAGTGGTACGTGCGGCCTTACAACATGCAGCTAGTATTTCTGGCTTAATGATTACCACTGAGGCAATGATTACTGAAATTCCGCAAGATACACCTGCGGCAGCTCCTGATATGGGCGGCATGGGTGGCATGATGTAAAACACCTTTGTTCTGACAAATAAAAAGCCCCATTTTATGGGGCTTTTTTTTGGTATGATACTTGCCAAAATCATCACTTGAAAACATTATGAGTAATTACGACGCCTCGTCAATTGAGGTCTTAACCGGCCTAGAGCCAGTACGAAAGCGTCCGGGCATGTATACCGATACTGAGCGCCCAAATCATCTAGCTCAGGAAGTAATCGACAACAGTGTTGACGAAGCAGTTGCTGGTCACGCATCAAAAATCAAAGTGGTACTTTATAAAGACGGATCATTATCTGTTGAAGATGATGGTCGCGGTATGCCAGTTGATATCCACCCTAAAGAAGGTGTTCCAGGCGTTGAAGTTATTCTAACCAAGCTTCATGCCGGTGGTAAGTTTTCTAATGACTCTTATCAGTTTTCAGGTGGTTTACATGGTGTGGGTATTTCAGTGGTTAACGCCCTATCAACTTCGGTTGAAATTTGGATTAAACGCAATTCAATGGAACACTACATTACTTTTGCTGATGGTTTTAAAAAAACCGACCTAGAAGAAATTGGCAGTGTTGGTAAGCGCAATACAGGCACCATGGTTAAGTTCAAACCAGATGCACAATTTTTTGACACGATCAAATTCTCAGTAACCAAATTACGTCACAACCTTAGATCTAAAGCAGTCTTATGTCCAGGGTTAGAAATTAACTTTCATAATGAAATTGATGACACGACTGATAAATGGATCTATAAAGAAGGACTTAAAGATTACTTATCTATGGCGCTAGATGGCCTTGATTGTTTGCCAACTGCTCCTTTTGTGGTTGATTTCGCCTCTGACGAACAGCAACTCAATTGCTCGTTGGCTTGGACTGAATACAACACTAATGTTGTGGCTGAAAGCTATGTCAACCTTATCCCAACCACCAATGGTGGTACACATGTCAACGGTTTACGATCAGGCCTAACTGATGCCCTTAAAGAGTTTTGTGAATTTAGAAAATTACTACCTAAAAATATCAAGCTCACACCCGATGATGTTTGGCAAAAAATTGCTTACGTTTTATCCATCAAAATGTTGGATCCTCAGTTTTCTGGACAAACCAAAGAGCGACTCTCATCACGCGAAAGCGCAGGTTTTGTTACTAATGTTGTTAAAGATGCGTTCAGTCTTTGGCTAAATCAACATACTTCTGTTGCTGAAAAAATTGCCGAACTGGCCATTATGAATGCGCAAGCAAGACTCAAAACTGGCAAAAAAATTATTCGTAAAAAGATTGTCAGTGGCCCTGCCCTACCAGGAAAATTATCAGACTGTACTAGCAATGATCTTGATCAAACCGAGGTGTTCTTAGTTGAGGGCGATTCAGCTGGTGGTTCCGCCAAACAAGCAAGAGATAAAGAGTACCAAGCCATCTTGCCGCTTCGAGGTAAGATTTTAAACACTTGGGAAGTGGATTCTGATCAGGTATTGGCCAGTAACGAAATACACGATATCAGTGTTGCTATTGGCCTTGAACCTAACTGTGAAGACTTGAGTGGTCTTAGATACGGAAAAATTTGCATTCTTGCAGATGCCGATTCTGACGGGGCACACATTGCCACATTGATTTGTACTTTGTTTGTGAAGCACTTTCCAAAACTCATTAAAGAAGGTCATATCTATGTTGCTATGCCACCTTT
>DNJI01000047.1 GCA_003489145.1 Gammaproteobacteria bacterium
TCTTTCCAGTGCTTCCAGTTAAACGAGTCAATCGCCTCGGCAGCTTCCATATAGATACAGCGAAGCCATGAAATTTGACGGCCGTCTTTAGTGGCGCCTTCTGTCCAGATTAGACCGTTGGTGGCATCATTGAGCTTTTGTTGCAGCTCGAACATTTGCTTAATATGATTCATGAATAAAGCCTTATAATAATACAAAATTTATCCTTAATTATTATACAAGTGAGTGTGAGTAAAAAGCTAATTAATTGTGATTTAGGTGAGTGTTTAACGCCTAACCCTGATGCAGGTGCAATGCTGCTCATTGATATGGCCAATATTGCCTGTGGTGGGCATGCGGGTGATGATGAAAGTATGGTTAAAACCATTAAACTTGCTAAACAAAATAACGTCAAAATTGGTGTACATCCAAGCTATGAAGATCAAGCTAATTTTGGCCGTGTTAGTTATCAGCTGAATGATGATGAGCTATACGATCTAGTTTATCAACAAGTTTCACACTTTCAAAAGCTTTGTCATAACAACAGCGTATCCCTTGAATATGTAAAACCGCATGGTGCGTTGTATCATGACATGATGGAAAAACCATTAGTATTAGATGTAATCTGTAGGGTAATTAAAGCTGTTGATGAAAATCTAAAGTTAGTGGTACAAGCCGGTGTTAAAAATTTCGGAAATAATCAAAACGTGACTTTTTTACATGAAGTGTTTGCTGATCGAGGTTATAACGGTGTTGAAATGATTAATCGTGGTGAGCAAGGTGCTGTTTTAGATAGTGCTAGCGCTATTGTTAAACAATACCAACACTTTTTAAGTGAAAATTCTTTTAAAATCGATACAATTTGCTTTCATAGTGACAATCCGGCCTCTGTAGAGGCACTAACAAGGCTAAAAAATGCATAATATCGTTTCAGCGGGGGAAAACGCGCTACTGATTTATTTTGGCGACAAGATTGATGCCACGTTGCCTGAAAAAATTGGAAATTTTGCAAATCAGCTAAAAAACACCCTAAGTGACGTTATTGTTGACTTAATTCCGTCTTACACTTCACTACACGTGAGTTACGATCTTAATAAAATCGCAGAGCAAGATTTACGCACACAAATTGAACAATGTTTAACCCAGCAAGAAAGTCAATCAAGCGTATTAGAGTCAAACACCACGCACATTCCTGTTTATTATGGATTGGAAGTTGGCTTAGATCTTGAGCGACTACTGGCAGAAAAAAATCTAGATTTAGAGTCCTTTATTGAGCTACATACTGAGCAAGCCTATTTGATTTATGCGATTGGCTTTAGCCCTGCGTTTGCTTTTCTAGGTGAAGTAGATGAGCGTATACAATTGCCGCGCCTACCCACACCAAGAATTAAGATTCCTGCCGGTAGTGTTGGTATTGCTGAGAGTCAAACTGCTATCTACCCTGCCGACTCATCTGGTGGTTGGAATATTGTTGGGCGAACCTTGTTAGACTTGTCACTCAACAACCCTGAAAATGTTGATAAATTTCGTGTTGGTGACAAGGTGAAATTTTATTCAATCACGCGTGATGAGTACCTTAAAAATGGCGGATTATTATGAGCTTTAAGGTAATTAAATCTAGCTTTTTATCCACCGTGCAAGATTACGGGCGTCTTAATCATGGTGAGCACGGCATGAGTCAATCAGGAGTAATGGATGAGCACGCCTATGCGTGGGCCAATCATTTACTTAATAATCATTTTAATGATGCAGTGATAGAGATCACTTTTGGTGGTTTACAGCTTGAAGCACAGACGGATACTTTTATTGCTGTGACGGGTGCAGATCTTGATTTTAAGATTAATGATGAGACAGCTCAAATGTGGCACGGCTTACAAATCCATAAAGGTGATGTGCTTAGCTGGGGCAACCCTAAAATTGGCGTGCGAGCATATTTAGCTGTTAAAGGTGGATTTGATACACCCGTGTTATTTGATTCAAGATCTGTTAATCTGCGTGAGCACATTGGCGCTAAACTGGCTGAAGGTGATGAGCTGTCGTATAAGGGTTTTAATGAGACCACTTATCGTTTTATTCCACCACAATATATACCCAATTACAATCAAGATATTACTTTAAGACTACTACCAACTTATCAATTTAATGAGTTTAGTATTAACCAGAGAGATTTGTTTTTTAATCAAAACTACACCGTTACCAATGCTAATGATCGAACCGGTTGTCGCTTGAGTGGTGCACCGATTTCGATTAAAAAAGAACGAATGATATCAGAGGGTATTAGTTATGGCTGCGTGGAGATTGCCACTGATGGTTTGCCAATTATCTTACTTAAAGATGCACCCAGTATTGGTGGCTACCCTAAGATTGGCACGGTGTTTTCACTTGATTTGGCCAGGCTTGCACAGCGACAGCCGAATACCAAACTACGGTTTGAATTAATGAATATTCATGAAGCACAAAAACAGCGAAAGAAGTTTAACGAATTCTTTGAAATCAGTTTTTAATACAGCGCCATCGAGCTATCTACTTGCTTACCCCAAGCGTCAATACCGCCACGTAAGTTAATAATATTTTCAAACCCAACTGAGTCGAAGTAACGTGCCACTTGCATTGAGCGAATACCGTGATGGCAGATAATCACCGTTTCTTTAGATTTATCTAACGTGTCAATATTGGCCATGATTTGACCCATGGGTAACAAAGTAGCATCTTCAAAATGGCATTTGTCCCATTCCCACTGCTCGCGTACATCAAGCAACAACGGCTGGTTGTCCTCTAAGTATTCGTCAAGTTCAATGGCAGAAAAATCTCTCATGATTTAATTTAGTTGGATACGAGATCCCCATGGTACACGCTCTTTACCTTTAATAAGCCACAAAACCGGATAATCGGGCTCAAACTCAGGGAACTTACCTTTGGCATCAGTGAAATAAATAAGTACGTCTGATGGTGTGTCTTGCTTGGCGATATAATCGAATACTGGAATAAAGTTGGTACCTTTACCGCCACCGAGTGATGCTGGAAATTGCAACTCATTCCAAGCCTCAAAACGCCAAGGCGAGTGCTCGGAGAGACTGTCATCACAAGCAAGCAAGGTAATGCCAGCACGTAAATTAGCTTTAATGGCATCCACTTCTGAAACAAA
>DNJI01000052.1:0-2576 GCA_003489145.1 Gammaproteobacteria bacterium
GTTTAACAATAACAATAAATTACTATTATCTCAAGACCTAACAGCAAGCACACATCTAAGCAAAATGAGTGCAACGCAAGCGGATCGACTCCAAATTGCTGAGAGCTATGAACAGCTTCGCAACACCATTATCAAAAAACTGTTGAGAAGATTAAATCGCTTAAATGAAAATTAAGCCAGAACAACTCAACAATACATTAACCAACCAACTTAACTCCCTTTACTTTGTTTTCGGTCCAGAGCTTTTACTGGTCGAACAAAGCTTAGCTCAAATCAGGAAGGCCGCTAAAATTCAAGGTTTTGACGACAAAGTCAGCTTTGAAGTCGATGGTAATTTTGATTGGAATCAAATTGTCGCTGAAATGTCAGCCATTTCTTTATTCTCACCAAAACGCATGATCGAATGCCGACTAAAAACTGGGAAAATCGGTGTCAAGGGGTCGAAAGCGTTGAGTGAAATTGCCGCATCGATGCCGAATGATATTTTGCTTATTATCTCTACTGGCAAGCTTGACATGGCTCAGCAAAAAAGCAAGTGGTTTAAAACACTCGAACAGTTTGGTGGTATCGTTCAACACTGGGAAGTGCAAAGTGACCACTTAGTAGGCTGGATTGCCAACCATATGGCAACTCTGGGTCTAGAATCCAATAGGGAAATAGCACAAGGTATTGCTTTTTGTACCGAGGGTAATTTATTGGCTTCCATGCAAGAAATCCAAAAATTAAAAATGGCTTACCCTAATGGGAAAATCGATACCCAAGCGTATCTAGAGCAAATCAATCAACAATCCAAATACACCATTTATGGCCTGATTGACGCAGCACTCCTAGGTGATGGCAACCAAGTACTTAAGATTTACGAAACATTACTTGATGACACAGCAATGCCAATCCAACTGAGTAATTCTTTATATCGAGAGATCAACACCATTATCAATATGTCGATCGAACTACAGCAAGTAAAACAAGTAGATTCGGTTTTACAAAGCCATCGTGTATGGAATAAAAGAAAACCAATAGTCACTAGTATCCTTAAACGCCATTCTTATCAACGCCTACAAAAACTATTATTATCGCTTGGACGTATTGACCGTTCAATCAAAGGCATGGATAATCTCAATGTAATTGATGAATTACGCACACTACTACTAAATTTAGCTGGAAAAACACCATGGGCTCAATAACTGATTTAATTACCACACTAGGCAAAAATGCAAGAATAGCTGCAAAAACCTTGCGTGGCGCTACAACTCAAGCTAAAAACAATGCACTGATTAATATTGCCAATCAAATTGACAGTAACAGAGTCGCTATTTTAGCTGCCAATGCACAAGACTTATCACACGGAAAAGACAACGGATTAGATGAGGCACTCTTAGATCGACTCATGTTAGATGACGCCCGTCTAGATGGCATTATCGAAAGTCTAAATCAAATTGCCTCATTGCCAGATCCAATTGGTGAAATCACCGATTTAAAATTCCGCCCAAGCGGTATTCAAGTCGGTAAGATGCGCGTACCTTTAGGAGTGATGGGCATCATTTATGAATCTCGCCCAAACGTTACCATTGATGCAGCAGCACTTTGCCTGAAATCAGGCAACGGTGCAATTTTGCGTGGTGGCTCAGAAGCCATTCACTCTAATTTGGCACTTTATGCTTGTGTCAAAGACGGTCTAATTGATGCGGGCTTAGATGAGTACTGTGTGCAACTAATTGATACCACAGATCGTGAAGCAGTCACTGAACTGGTCAAAGCCAGTGACTATATTGATGCCATTATTCCGCGTGGTGGCAAAGGCTTGGTTGAAGCCATTAGTGAGAGCGCCAAAGTACCTGTAATTAAACATTTGCATGGTGTTTGTCATACGTACATTGATAAAGATGCTGACACACAAAAAGCCATCAAAATTGCCTTTAACGCCAAAACACGTCGTTATGGTGTTTGTAATGCCATGGAGACTCTGCTGGTACATGCATCAGCGGTTAGCAGAGTATTGCCTGAGCTGATTGCTGAGTATATTGCTAAAGGTGTAGAGCTTAGAGGTTGTGAGCAAACACGACAACTCTCAGATCAAATCATTGCTGCAACGGAGGAAGATTGGGATACGGAATATCTTGATGCGATTTTATCCATTCGTATTGTTAATTCAATGAGCGAAGCTATCGAGCACATTGACCAACATGGCTCTGGTCATACTGAGTCCATCGTTACTGAAAACTACACATCAGGTCGTCGATTTATCACAGAAGTAGATTCATCCTCTGTGATGATTAACGCTTCTACTGGTTTTGCTGATGGTTTTGAGTATGGCTTAGGCGCAGAAATTGGCATTAGTACTGATAAATTCCACGTGCGTGGCCCAGTTGGCTTAGAAGGTCTTACTTCACAAAAATTTATCGTCCTTGGCGACGGTCACACTAGAGCATAAAAACAATGAATGCAAACGAAACGCTAGCTGTCTTTCAGCGTGGCACCGATGAGATATTGCCACTCGACGAGCTAAAAAAGAAATTAGAGAAAAATAAGCCCCTGCGCATTAAAGCAGGCTTTGATCCAACAGCACCTGACCTACA